>JAFZPS010000028.1 GCA_017550205.1 Bacilli bacterium
AAGATAAGTTTAAAAGTAAAAAAGAAGATATTGTTGTAGAGAAGAAATTAGTAAAGAAGAAAGATTCATCGATAGAAAAAATACAAGTAGATATAAAAGGTGAAATTAATTATCCAGGAATATACAAAGTAGATAGTAATTTAAGAGTAATGGATGTTATTAAATTAGCGGGGGATTTAACAGAAAATGCTGATACTTCAGTAATTAATTTAAGTAAAAAAGTTACTGATGAAATGGTAATAATTATTTATAGTAAAGATGAAGTATTAGACTTTAAAAAGACTAAGACACTCGAAAAACAAGTAGAAGAAAAGTGCGTTCAAAAAGATGAAAATAGTTTAGTAAATGATGCTTGTATAGAGTGTAGTACTAGTAATGGAAAAATAAATATAAATACTGCTTCAGTAGATGAATTAAAAAACTTATCTGGTGTTGGTGAAAAGAAAGCCAAAGATATAATTTCTTATAGAGAAACTAATGGTAATTTTAATTCTATAGAAGATATTATGAAAGTAATAGGAATTGGAGAAGCTAGTTTTGCTCAGATTAAGGAAGATATTACTGTGTAATTATTTATATATAATTATTATTCTTATTGTTGGAATAATCACTATAGTTAGATTAAATAATAATATTACTTATAATAGTCCTTATACTGGTACTATTACTAAAATAGTAAAACTAGATGATAAGACTAGTATTACTATTAATGATAAAGTAATTGGAACTACTTATAAAAATATAAATATTAATTTAGGAGATAAAATAAAAGTATATGGTGAATTTAATAATAATTATATATAAATAATTACACAGTAATATCTTCCTTAATCTGAGCAAAATTAGCCTCTCCAATTCCTGCTACTTTCATAATATCTTCTATATAATTAAAATTACCATTCTTTTCTCTATAAGAAACAATATCTTTAGCTTTCTTTTCACCAATACCGGATAAATTTTTTAATTCATCAATTGAAGCAGTATTTATATTTACTTTTCCATTACTAGTACTACACTCTATACAAGCATCATTTACTAAACTATTTTCATCTTTCTGAACGCATCTTTCTTCTACTTGTTTCTCTATTTCTTTTGTCTTTTTAAAGTCCAATACTTCTTCTTTACTATAAATGATTATTACCATCTCATCACTTACTTTTTTGCTTAGATTAATTACTGAAGTATCAGCATTTTCTGTTAGGTCTCCTGCTAGTTTAATAACATCCATTACTCTTAAATTACTATCTACTTTATATATACCTGGATAATTAATTTCACCTTTTATATCTACTTGTATTTTTTCTACAAATGAATCTTTTTTCTTTACTAATTTCTTCTCTACAACAATATCTTCTTTTTTACTTTTAAACTTATCTTTATTTTTATAAATTAAAAATCCTACTACACTCCCTAAAATAATGAATATAATTACTCCTAAAATAATCTGTTTTCTATAACGATATTTAAAAGTCATATAACACCTCCTACTATATTATTAGAAAAAAAAGAAAAGTCTTCCAACTTTTCTTTAATATTTTTATATTTTATTGTATTTTTCTAAGTAATTTTGGTTTATCATATAGTTTTGTATTTGAATCAACACCATATTTAACACTATCCATTAATTCTTCTTCTACTTCAAATATATCTTTAGATAAAATTCTACCACCAGCACATGTTTCATTTCCACCGCCACCTAATTCCATCATAACTTTTGAAACATCTACTCTACCATTTCCTCTAGCAGAAATATGTATCTCATCATCTGAAACATATCCTAATGTAAAAGCTGCATCTACACCTCGAACATCAAACATTTCATTTGCAGCCTTAGCACAATCTGCTATCTGATATATTTGTTTTGGTGCATTTCTATTTAAAGTAAATGATACTCCTAATTCTTTACTATATTTATAAATAAAAGTACCACTAAGAATTAGATTCCATACCTTACAACGATCATCAAATTCCTCTAAAAGCAAATTACGAACCAATTCTTTATCAGCACCATGAAGAATTAATTTTTCTGCTGTATCATGTGTCTTAGGAGATGTATTATATTGAAATCTTTGTGTATCAAGTGACATACCAGCATATAAAGCATTAGCAATATTTTCATCATACTTAATCTTTGAACAATTTAATATACGTGCAACTACTTCACTAGCACTAGATACCCCTAAATCAATAAATCTATATGGAGTAATTACACTATTTTCACTTTCTGTATGATGATCTATTACTAAAGTATGTTTAAATCTATCTAACATATCTCCAACAGATATCATACTTTTTTTATTAACATCAGTTACTAATAAAAGTGAATTCTTAGATATTAATTTATCTACATCTTTCTTCTTAATAAACTTATAATCTTCTTTTACTGAATTCATTACACTAATAATACCAGATTGAATATTATATCTTATATCGTCTACTATTATATAAACATCTTTATTATACTCTTTAGCTAATCTAGCAAGTCCTATACTAGAACCTATAGAATCAAGATCTACATTATTATGACCAACAATAAAAACATTAGAACTTTTTTTTATTTCTAATTCAAGTAT
>JAFZPS010000029.1 GCA_017550205.1 Bacilli bacterium
AGATTAGAGCCTACAATGGGTCCTCCATATAAACAAAATAATGCTGGTGAAGATTCAGAAAACTATAACAAGAGCATGTAAATAAAAATACTAGTTAGAAACTAGTATTTTTTATTAATAAATCATTGTGTGAAGTATTCTATCTGTATTTTTAAAATTGTATTTAGCTATTTCTTTTAGTTTATCTTCTCCATATTTTTCTACTACTTCTTCACCAACTTGGTCTACATCTTTACCTGCTCCTTTTGGAAGAGGTATATGAATAGAATCACATATCTTATCAAATTCTTTTAAGAAGATATATCTACTTATAATAGATGCGCATCCAACTGCGGGAGAAATATCTTCTGCTTTAGTTAAGAATGTTATTCCTCTTTGAATATTAGTTTGTCCTATTAAATATTCATAGTATCTATTTTCTCTAGCAAATTCATCTACAATAATATAATCAAATTTTGGTTTTTCTTCATTTACTAATTGGTATAGTACTTTATTATGTAGAATTGCTTTTATCTTATTCATATTTAATTCTTTAGTATATTTTAGATTATATTCAGGGTTTTTTAATATAACTGATTTATATTTAACTATCTTAGCTATTTCAGGTGCTATCTTTAATATTTTTTCATCTTCTATTTTCTTTGAATCTCCAACGCCAAGTTTTTCTAATTTTTCTAAATCATTTTTATCTACAAAACAAGCTGTTACTACGATAGGGCCAAAGTAATCACCAGTTCCTACTTCGTCAGATCCAACTACACTTGCTTCATAATACATTTTATTTACTTTTTTCTTTTCTTCTTTTTTTTCAGCTGTATTTTCTAAAGCTACTCCCCACATAGCAGCATCTACGTCAGCGGATACTCCTTGAAACATTACTTTACCAGATTCATACATAGTAATAACTGTATCTTCGTCTTCTGCCTGAAATACTACATAAGGTATCACTTTATCTCTTTTCTTATCTTTATAGTATTCAATCATTTTTTCTTTTATTTCATCATTTACTTTTATAACTACGTTCATAATTTCACCCCTTAAAGTATTACATTATAACTTATAAAGTCTATTATTTCATCTTTACTAAGTCCTTCTTCTTTCTTTTTATTATATAATTTTTCTAATTCTTTGTCACTTGTATTTAATATATATGGGTTAGAATCAAATAATAAATTAATATTTTTAAATCCTAGCTCCTTTAATTTATCTATTAGTTTATTAGTATCTAATATATTATTAGTAATAATAAACGGATTACATATAAATATATTTTTAATAGTATCATTACTACAATTATTATCTTTAAATAATTTAATAATACTATTTACTTCATTATCACTAACTAATGATATATTTTCATTTGTATCCATTAATATATTTATTTCTTCTATAGTAAAACCAAATCTTATTAAACTATCCATTAGAAATCACCATCCAATAACTTAGTAGTTTTTATTTTATATTTCTTATAAAATTTATAATCTTCTAAGAATAAATTATCTAATTTTATATTATTTTTTGTCAAAAAGAAGTATCTTGCTTTTATAAGTTCTAATGGATATATAAGTATTTTAGGATTATCTATATATTCATCTATTTTAAGTTTATTATAATAATTAATCTTATTAATTATATTATTTAAACTATATCCAAATATTAATGTAAAACTACTACATATTCTAATAAGATCATTTTTATCAATGTATTCTTTTAAATTATTAAATTTATTAGTAATATTATCTATACTATATAAGAATATATATGGATTACTACTAGTCATTATAATTATATCTTCTTTACTAAAACCTAATTTAATTAAATTATCTAGTTTATTACTAATATTTTCTAAATAAGAGTCTTTTAATATAATAGGTATTTTCTTTATAATTAGTATTATATCTTTTTCTTTATATCCAAAATCTAATAAATAATTAAATTTATCAGTAATTATATTAGAATTTGATAAAAATAATTCAGGTATTAAAGAAGTAATATTAATAATATCAGTATCATTAAAACCAATACTTTTTAAATCACTTATTTTATTCTTAATAATCGTTATATTACAATCAAATAATAAAGATGAATTATTAAATATTTTTAAAGTATTTTTTTTAGAATAACCATAATCTAAGAAGAAATCAAATCTTCTTTTATATGAGGAAAAATCTCCTCTTAATAAATAAGCATTATCTGTAATCATACTAATTATATTTTCTTTAGAAAAGCCCAAATCAATAAACTTATTTAATCTATTTTTAATCTTATCAGCACTTATATCTAATATATAAGGATATGTTTTAAATATATTAATAGAATCTAATTTATTAAAACCAAAAGTATTAAGTTCATATAATTTTAATTTAATATTATCAATACTTTCTAATATTATAGACGGATTAGTAAGAGTAATATTAATAAATTCTTGATTATTAATATTATATTCTTTTAGAAAACTATATAAATTCTTAATATTATAAAGTAGAGTAGATGAACTAGTATTATTATAATTACGTATAATATTAATTTGCTCTTTTGAATAACCAATATCTAATAAATACTCATCAAACATACTATCACCTAAACATATTATAGCATATTTTTAATAAATAGTTTATAATGTAATAGTAGGAGTGATTATTATGTTAAATGTATTTAGTATAGGTATAATTTTAATTCTTATAGGTTATATAATAGGTGGTTGGAAGAATGGTGTAGTAAAAGAAACAACTAGTCTTATAGGAATGATAATTGTATTCTTTTTATCATATTATTTAAAGGGAATAGTTGGTAACTTTTTATGTAGTGTATTACCATTCTTTGAATTTGATGGTTTAGTAAGTTTAAATATATTAATATATCAGGCAATAGCATTTTTCTTATTATATAGTATATTCATGGGATTATATAGTTTCTTATTAAAGATATCTAATGGATTACAAAAAATAGTAAATGCAACTATTATATTAATAATACCAAGTAAAATATTAGGAGCTATTATAGGTTTAATATCAGGATGGATTACTATGTTTATAATATTATTAGTATTATTAATACCATTAAAAGATTTTGATCAATTTAAAGATAGTACTATGAATAATATTATATTATTCCATACACCAGTATTATCCGATACAGTAAAACCATTAACTAAAGGAGCATTAGAAATATATGATGTTTCTAGTAAAATAGCAAAGAAAAAGATAGATACAAATGAAGCTAATTTAAAATCAATAGATATAATGTTGAAATATAAATTAGTAGATAAAGATACTATAGAAAATTTAATAGAAAATAATAAATTAGATAAAATTAAAAATTTAGATAGTATATTAAATAATTATTAAAGACTTGAAAAAGTCTTTTTTCTTGCAAATTTAATAAAAAAATGGTAATATACTTTCTACGGACGAAGGGGATAAAAATGAAAGAAAAAATAAATGAATATATAGCCACTAGAATAGAAATAAGAAATGAAATAATAGAAAAAGAATTAAGAGAAAAGAAAACAAAAGAAACAGTAGGTTTATTAATTTCGTTAGTATTCAATATAGGTGGATTGAGTGTAGCAATAATGAATCCAGTTGTAGGTGGTGCTATTGCAATAATAAGTGCAGCTGTATTTTGTTTAAAAGTAAAAAATTTTCAAAAATTAGAAATAAGAGAAAAAAGAATTAATAATGAAATAAGAAATCTTGTGAGTATAGAAACTGACTCTAATAGCAATATAGAAGAAAAAAATCAAAAATTAGTTCAAATAAGAAAAGCTGAAGAATTAAGAAAAGAAATAGAAGAAGAATATAGAAAAGCTAAGGTTTATACATTTATTTCATATGGTATAACTACAGTAGGGTTTGCAGGTTTATTCATAAACCCTGTACTAGGATTAATAGCTTTACCTGGAATTATATGTAATGCTGTAACAGCAAAGAATGAAGTTATTAAGTATACTAATTGTCAATTATTTAAAAACTTAATTAATAATTTAAAACATGATGTAGAAGTAATGGAAATAAAAGAAGGATTAATTACTAAAGAATCAGAACTAGAAATAAATGAATTAAATAATAAAGAAAGAATAGTTAAAATAGAAGAAAAAAATAAAAAGAAAGATGTAAGAATAAATGATGTTTTTGATGAAGTTTATTATGGTGAAAATGCTATTCATAAACCTAAAGAATATAGAAAGGTAAGATAATGTATGAACAAAAATGTAAAAAATTATGTTCAATCTAATATTAAATGTATTGATGAAATATGTAAATCTAAAAAGAAATTTGAATTAGCAATTAAAGTATTAACACTTTTAGTTGTAATTGCTTTATTAGGAATATCTACAGTAACATATTTAAAAGGAGGTCCTATAATAGGAAATTTAACATATGCAACAGCTTTTATAATAGGTGGAGGTATGTTACATAAAGAATCATCTGATACTAGAAAAAATTACGAAAAAGAGAAAGAAAAATTATTAGATTTACAAAATAGAGAAAATTTATTATTTGATGAAGATTATATAACAAAGACAACAGCAATATATAAACATAAATCATCAATAGTAGAAAAAGAAAAAAAGTATAAAAGTCTTAAGATTAAAGAAGATATAATTCGTTATGGAGTTATAGCTAGTTCAATAATTTCATTTTCATATCCTTCATTTATATATATTACAGGAGCAGCAATTGCATTATATACAGCAGTAGGTATTTATAAAGCAAAGAAAAATGCTGATTTAGCAAAAGAAAATTCTGAACTTAATAGCTTACAACGTGAAATAAAAATAAATGAAATCATACAAGAAAGTAAGGAAGAATCAGTAAAAGAAGAAGTAAAAATGAAAGATGAAGTATCAGTACTAGGAGGAGTAACAATAGAAGTAGTAGCAACACCAAAAAGTGAAGAAGAAAGATTAGCTGAAAAGATAGTAGAAGAATTAGAAAAATATCCAAGTCAAGAAGAAGAGAAAAATAAGATAAATATAAAGAAGTAGAGTAAACTCTACTTTTTTTGTCAAAAAAGTGTGAAATATAAAGAAAAAATCAAGTTTTTTCTTGTATGATTTAATTTTTTTGTTATAATATAAAAGTCATGCATAAATATAAGGAGGAATCATAATGCATAAATATGTTTATTTATTCAGTGAAGGTAATGCAGATATGAGAAATCTTTTAGGAGGAAAAGGAGCTAACTTAGCGGAAATGACTAATATTGGTTTACCTGTTCCACAAGGTTTCACAATTACTACTGAAGCATGTACAAAGTACTATGATGATGGAAGAGAAATCAATGATGAAATCAGAAGTCAAATAGACGAGTACATTATTAAAATGGAAGAGATTACAGGAAAGAAATTTGGAGATAAAGAAAATCCATTATTAGTTTCTGTAAGAAGTGGTGCTAGAGCATCAATGCCTGGTATGATGGATACTATTCTTAACTTAGGTTTAAATGAAGAAGTAGTTGAAGTTATTGCTGAAAAATCTAATAATCCAAGATGGGCATGGGATTGTTATAGAAGATTTATTCAAATGTATTCTGACGTAGTTATGGAAGTTGGAAAGA
>JAFZPS010000030.1 GCA_017550205.1 Bacilli bacterium
TCTTAAATGGCGAAAAATGTCGATTAAAAGATATTACTAATTTACTTATGGATACAGGTATGGGTAAAGAGTCATTTAATATTATTTCTCAAGGTGAAGTAGAAAAAATAATTTCAGATTCTTCTTCTGATCGAAGAGTAATATTCGAAGAAGCATCAGGTATATTAAAATATAAAAAGAGAAAAGAAGAAGCACTTAGAAAATTAGATAGAACTCATAATAATATAGATAGAGTAAATGATATTATTACTGAATTAGAGATGCAAGTAGGTCCTTTGAAAGAACAAAGTATTAAAGCAGCTGAATATTTAGAAAACAAAAAGGGTTTAGATAAATATGAAGTAGCACTTCTTGCATATGATATAGAAAATTTAAATAGTGAAGTAGAAAATACTAAGAAGAGAAAAGAAAAAGTAGATAGTGATATCCAAACTATTTATACAGAATCTAGTAAGAGTGATGCTAGAAATTTAGATACTTCTAATAAGTTAAGTAAATTAGAAAATGAAAAACAAGAATTAAATACTAAGTTATTAAAAGTAACTGAGGAAAAAGAAAAGATATCTAGTGAAAGAGAATTATTAAAAGAAAGAAGCAAAACTACTAAAGAAGAGAATATTATTAAAGATGAAATTAGAGTAGCTTTAGATAATAAAGAACGCCTTTCTAGTAGTATTTCTATAATAGAAGAAGATATTAAAGTAATAGTTAATAATAGTGCTAAACTAGATAGTGAATCTATAGAAGTAGAAAAAGAACTACAAAGTTTAAAATTAAAGAAAAATATGTTAAATAATGATTATTCTTCACATAATCAAGAATATATTTCTACTATGCATAAAATAGATAATTTAAAGATAGAAATAGATCAAAATGGAGATATGCCTAATAGTGTTAGAAAAGTACTTAATAATACTAGTTTAACAGGAATTCATAATACTATTGGTAATATATTAACTACTGAAGAAAAATATGTTAAAGCTCTTAATACAGCAATCTCTTCTAATAAGAATTTTATTATTACTAAAGATGAAGATAGTGCAAAACGTGCTATTAATTATTTAAAAGATAATCATTTAGGTAGAGCTACATTTTTCCCATTAAGTGTCATCAAAGAGCGTTACATCGATAGTGAAAGTTTAAGTATATTAAAAAATAGTCCTGATTTCTTAGGTGTTATGTCTGATTTAGTATCATACAATAGAGAATATGATTCTGTTATTAGAAATCAATTAGGAATAGTTATTGTATCTACTGATATGGATAGTGCTACTAGACTTTCTCATATGATTAAAGCTAAATATAAAATAGTTACTCTTGAAGGAGATCAAGTAAATGTAGGTGGTTCTCTTACTGGAGGTAGTTTATATAATGGTAAGAGTACAGTTATTCTAAAACAAGAATTAAGACATTTAGAAGAAAAGTGCAATTTATTAAAATTAGAAGAAGAAGAAATATCTAAAGAATTATTAGATAATGCTAATGTAATTAGTAAGATAGAAGAAAAATTATTTGGTTTAAGTAAAGAAAAAGTAGCTTTAAAAGAACTACATGACACTAAGAATAATGAATTAAATAGTATTAAAGAAAAATTAGAATTAACTAAGAAAGAGTATGATTCATTAAAAACTATTAGTAATAATTCTGTAAGTAAAAAAGAAGAAGAATTAATTAAATTATTCCATGAAAAAGAATCAGAAAAAGAAAAGATTGAGATTAAATTAAAATCATTAAATAAAGAAATTAGTGATTTAAAAGAAAAACAAGAAAAAGATCTTGCAGATGATAAGTTAAAGAATAGTGAATTACGTAATTTAGAAAAGGAATCTAGAGAAGCTGAAATCTTTATAAATAGAAGTGATGTTAAACTAGATAATATGTTAGAGATTTTAGCTACTGATTATGAATTAACTTATGAAAAAGCTAAAGCTGATTATGTTTTAGATATTGAACCTGATGAAGCAAGAACACTAGTCAATAAATATAGAGCTAATATTAAACGTATTGGTATGGTTAATTTAGATGCTATAGAAGAATATGAAAAAGTTAATACAAGATATGAATTCTTAACTAACCAGAGAGAAGATTTATTAAATGCAGAAAATACACTTTTAGAAATCATGAATGAGATGGATGATGTAATGAAAGAGGAATTTGCTAATACTTTTGAGCTTATTAAAGTAGAATTCCAAAAAGTATTTAAGGAATTATTCAAAGGTGGAAAAGCTGATCTTAAATTAACTAATCCAGATGATTTATTAAATACAGGAGTAGATATAGTTGCTTCTCCTCCTGGAAAGAAGCTTACTACTATTACATTACTTAGTGGTGGAGAAAAAACATTAACAGCAATTAGTTTATTATTTGCGATACTTAATGTTAGAGCAGTGCCATTCTGTATCTTCGATGAAGTTGAAGCTGCACTAGATGAAGCAAATGTTGCTGGATTTGGTGATTACTTAGCTAATTATAGAGATAAGACACAATTCTTAATTATTACACATAAAAAGAAAACTATGGAATATGCTAATACTTTATATGGTATTACAATGCAAGAATCTGGTGTTTCTAAATTAGTTAGTGTTAAACTAGAACAACATGAAGAATTTCTATAAAAAAAGATAAATTTTTATCTTTTTTTTATGGACTTATTTATTAAAAAATGTTAATATAATCAGCACACACAGGGTGATGGTTATGAATGAAATAGCATTAAAAGAAAGTGATGTATCAAAATTAAAAAAGTATCCTTTACATGGGATATGGAGTACTGAATCTACAATTTATTATTTTAAACATGATAGTGATATGAATAGTATTTTAATTAAAAAACTATTTATTACTGATTCAAAAAGGGTTATGAGAAAGATAGATACTTTAGAAGTAATAAAGGAAAGCGAATTATCTACTTATAAAGAATTAGTATTACCAGAAGATATAGTTGTAGTGGGTGGAGTAAATGCAGGTTTTACTATTCCTGAGGTACAGAATTCTATCAATTTACATTTGTTTTTAAATGATAGAAAAATACCTAATAGAGATAAAATAGAAGTACTAAAAAAAATAGGGGAACTATTAAAAAGAGTACAATGCTCTAATCAAGAATTTTATTTTGGGGATTTACAAGAATATAATTTTTTAGTTACTAAGAATCTAGAAATATCAGTAGTAGATTTAGATAGTTCATCTGTTACTAGAAGAAAACCATTAGAAACTAAGTATATAATACTAGATAAAAAGACTCATGGTATTTCTAAATATAAAGTAAATAGGGCTACTAGAAGTTATCCAAGTATTAGTAATGATAATTATTGTTATAACACAATGATATTAAATTTCTTAGCTGGTGAAAAAATACATAGGTTAACTTTTGAAGAGCATTTTGCTTATATAAATTATTTAGCTGATATTGATATAATACCAAGAGAAATGCAGGAAGTTTATATTAATCATTACACTGATAAATATAATGAATCAGTACTGGATTATTTAGATAGTATTCCATTACAATTTGAAAGAGGAAATTATAATGTATATAAAGCATTACAGAAAATAAAAAAAGACATTTAATGTCTTTTTATTTTTTGTACTTCTTTAGTATCTAATTCTTCTTGGATATCAATAGCTATTCTATTAATATAATTTATTAAATCTTTGCATTCATCTAAATGCATTTCTTCTTTGGAAATATTATATACTTCACAAGCTACTTCACAGTCTAATATAAAACAGTTTATTGCTTTTTTTAATAAATCAATATTATCTATATATGTATATTCATCAACTATATCATAATCTAGTGTGTCTATTACATAGAATTTTTCTCCATCGAATAACATATTACGTTTAGCTAAATCTATTGCGGCTATATTATTTCTTGAAAGTATATAAATATCTTTTATAAGTACTTTTAGTGCTTCTTTAATTTTATTTATATCTGGAATAATATGATTACGTAGTAAAGATATTTTTAAAACATCTTTTTCTACATATGGAGTTGTTTTATAGCCAAATACATAGTTTTCTTTTCCATATGTGTATATTTCTTCTGGAAATAAAAATGATTCTAATTTTAAATCATCTTTACATATTGGATGAAATGTATATTTTTCTAATTCATAGTCTTCATCGTATATTTTATATACTTCATTATTAACTAGAAAACACTTTCCTTCTTTACCAGGTTTGCCAATTTGATTATACTGTTTCCAGTTTTCTTTTAGTTTGTTTGCTTCTTCTTCAGTAAAGTTTAATATTACTGACATAATTAATCCCCCCTTTGAATTAATTATATTCCTCGCATTTGTTCTTTTCCTTTATATGGATTTTTTGGATCTATGTGGTCAGTGAATAAAATACCATTTAAATGATCTAATTCATGTTGGAAACAAATAGCTAATTCTTCACGAGCTCTTACATGGATTTTTCTTCCTTCCATGTCATATGCTTCCATTGTAACTCTTGCGTATCTTGGAACAATACCTTCTACAGGACGATTAACTGATAAGCATCCTTCTCCTTCTTCTACATAGATTTGTTCCATAGAGTTACTAATTATTTTTGGATTTATTAATATATAAGTTTCAAATTCTTTTTTTTCATCATCTGGTCCACTTATTTCATTAACTACTACAAAGTATCTTTTTAAGATTCCTAGTTGAACTGCACTCATTCCCATACCAGGACGTAAATTATATTTTTCTGCTAGTTCATCTATTTGACTATCA
>JAFZPS010000031.1 GCA_017550205.1 Bacilli bacterium
GGTGATGAAGTTCTTTTAAATAAAGGAGAACATGCTTCTAATATATTACCTTGGATAATACTAAGTGAAGAAATTGGATTTAAGATTAAATATGTTCCATTAAATGAAGATTATTCTCTTACTTTAGATAATATTAAGAAAGAAGTTACTCCTAATACTAAAGTTATTAGTTTAGCTATCGTTAGTAATGTTATAGGAGATGTAAGAGATATTAAATCTATTGGAGAATACTGTAAGTCTAATAATATTATATTTAATGTAGATGGAGCTCAAGGTATTCCTCATATGAAGTTTGATTTTAAAAATAGCAATGTAGACTTTTTAAGTTTTTCAGGACATAAGATGTGTGGACCTACTGGAGTAGGTATATTAGTTGGAAGATATGAATTACTTGAAAAGATGAAACCAATTATGTATGGTGGAGGAATGAATAGTGTCTTTGAGGAAGATAATTCATATGAGTTAAAAGATATTCCTACTAGATTTGAAGCAGGTACACCAGCAATTGCTGAAGTAATTGGTTTAGGTGAAGCTATTAAGTATTTGATGGGTATAAGTATGGAGAAGATTCATCAACAGGAAATTAATCTTAAGACTTATTTCCTTGAAAAGGTTAAAGATATAGATAATATAATTATTTATAATAAGAATATTAATAGTGGAATAATAGCTTTTAATATAGATGGAGTATTTGCACAAGATTCATCGATGTATTTAAATCATTATGGTATTGCAGTACGTGCTGGTAATCATTGTGCTAAGATGTTAAAAGATGAGATGGATATAAAGAATACTGTTAGAATTAGTATGTATTTCTATAATACTTATGAAGAGATTGATAAAGTAATTGAAGTATTAAGGAATAGTAAAGATATATTTAAAGTTATTTTGTAGGAGGATTTATGAATAGTGAATTAAAAAGAGAAATAATATTTGATAATTATAAAGAACCTACAAATAGAGGGTTAGTAGATGATTCTAGTTATTTAAAGACTAATACTCATAGTGATAGTTGTATAGATAATTTAGATTTTATGATGAAGATAGAAGATGGAATTATAAAAGATATTAGATTTGATGGAGAAGCGTGTGCTATTAGTACTTCATGTGCATCTATTATGATTAAGTCTTTTATAGGTAAGAGTGTAGATGAAGTTAAAACTATTTTAGAAAATTATATTAACATGATTAATGAAAAGGAATATAATAAAGATATATTAGGAGAATTAAATGTTTATGATGAAATTAGTAAACAACCTAATAGAAAAAATTGTGCATTACTTCCAATGAATGCAGTTGAAAAAATGTTAAATGATTTAAAATAGGAGATTATATGAAAAATTCAATTATACAGGTTGATAGAATTAAGAAGGCTCAATTAAGATATTTTGATGGTAATGGTACGGAAATACCTGAGATTGAAGCTTATACAATATTTATTAAGAAAGATGATACATATATAAATCTATTTGATTTTGTGACAGACTGTAATGTATATGAGAGATTACCTTATAGTAATAATACTCGTGATGGAGAAGATTATGGTACTAAGATAAGATTAGTATGTGGTAAAGAAGAAAAGGGTATTTGCTATGTATTAGAATCTGGTAAGATGAAGGAACTTAAAAATATTGAGTCTATTTCTTTAATTGATTTATATAAAATTATTTTAGAATCAAAAGATTTTTATTTTGATAGAAAAGATATAATTAATGCTTATCCTCATCTGCTAAGTCATCGTGAAAAAAAGAAGATACTTGAAAAGGATGATATTATGATGAATAAGTTATTTGAGTATTTTAATGAAAAGGAATTAGAAAAAACTTATAAAAAATAATTTTTTATAAAACTTGTTTTTTGAAATTATATTAGTATATTAAAAAAGAAAATTTGCTTAAGAGATTTTCTTTTTTTGTGTAATTTTTTATTATAAAAAATAAAAAATGGAGGTTTGCATAGAATTTAATTATTTATTAATATACCTCTTCGAAAGGAGGTGATCTATGCTTAATCAAATAATTTTAGTAGGTAGGTTGACTAGAGATATTACTGTTAATAAATCAGAAAATGGGGTTAAGGTTGCTACTATATCTATTGCTGTTCCTAGAAGTTTTAAGAATGTTGAAGGTGTGTATGATACTGATTTTATTGATTGTGTTGTTTTTGATCTTGTTGCTGAAAATACTAGTGAATATTGCAATAAAGGTGATATTGTAGGAATAAAAGGGCGTGTTCAATCTAAGAGTATTGAATTAGAAGAAGGCAAAAAAGAAAATAAATTAGAAATCATATGTGAGAAAATCACATTTTTATCTAGTAAACCTAAAGAAGAAGAGTAATCTCTTCTTTTTTTATTTATCTTTTTTATTTGTTTTGATATAATTAAATAAAAGTAGGTGTTAATATGGATATTAAAGTAAGAGAATATGAGAAATATGATTTTGATGGTGTTAATATTATGCTTTATGAAGCATTTCGTAGATTAAAAAAGATTGATATTTCTGAAAATGATAATTTCCATGAGATAGTTGCTGAATGTAATGGACGTGTTGTTGGATATTTACTTCTTACTAAGGTATTAAATCCTATTAGAAATAGACATTATTATGTAATAGATTATGTTTGTGTAATTAGAGATTATAGGGGTTATGGTGTTGGTGAAAAAATGTTAAATTATGCTGAGGAATATGCTAGACATTGTGGAGGAATGTATTTACAACTTACTTGTAGATGGACTAGGGTAGAAGCTCATAGACTATATGAAAAATGTGGATTTATAAAAAGAGAATCTGATATATATAGGAAGGAACTAATATGATACTAGATATAATTGATAAAAAGAGGTTAGGCAAAGAATTAAGCTATAAGGAATTAGATTATTTTTTTAATGGTTATTTAGATGGGGACGTTTGCGATTATCAGATGTCTGCTTTTTTGATGGCTGTTTGTATTAATGGTATGACTGATGAAGAAGTGTTTGCTTTAACTAAGATATTTATCGATAGTGGTGATTGTTTAGAGTTTTCTAATATAGATGGTATTAAAGTTGATAAGCATTCTACTGGTGGAATAGGGGATAAAACTACTTTAGTCATTGCTCCTATAGTTGCTAGTTTAGGTATTCCTGTTATTAAGATGAGTGGAAGAGGACTAGGTTATACTGGTGGTACTATAGATAAACTTGAAAGTATTAAAGGTTATAATGTTAATTTAGGTGAAAAAGAAATTGTTAAACAAGTTAAAGATATAGGTATTGTAATTACAGGTCAAACAGCTGATTTAGTTCCTATGGATAAAGTTATTTATGCTTTAAGAGATGTTACTAGTACTGTTAAGTCAATACCTTTAATAGCTTCATCTATTATGAGTAAAAAGATTGCTGGTGGGGCTGATAAGATATTAATAGATATTAAAGTAGGTAATGGGGCGCTTTTAGATACTAAAGAAGAAGCAGAAAAACTTAGTGAATTAATGATAAAGATTGGTAAAATTTATGATAGAGAAGTTAGATGTATATTTAGTGATATGGATACTCCTTTAGGATATAGTGTAGGAAATAGTTTAGAGGTTTTAGAAGCAATAGATGTATTAAAAGGCAAAGAAACATCTAATAATTTTGCTGATTTGTGTATAGATTTGGCTAGTGAAATGGCTAGTATGGCACTTAGTATTTCTAAGGAAGAAGCTATTAATAAAGTACTTAATAGTATTAAAGATGGATCTGCATATAATAAGTTTTTAGAATTAGTTAAGGCTCAAGGTGGAGATATTAATAATATAAAAGTTAGTAATAAAAGATATACAATTAAAGCACATAAAAATGGTACTTTAAAAAAGATAGATGCATTGGAAGTAGGTAAACTTTCTTTGGAATTAGGTGCGGGAAAGAAAAGTATTAAAGATAAGATTGATTATAGTGTTGGGGTAAAACTTGAAAAATTAGTTGGTGATAAAGTAAGAAAAGGAGATATTCTTGCTACTTTATATATTAATGGTAAAATTCCTAATATTGATGTTGATAGGATTTTTACAATTATATAAAAAAATGTTTGAAAATGTTGTTTTTATGATATAATACAAGTATAAGGTAAGGTGATTAATCGTGGAAAAAATTTATATGGAAGATAATAATCAGAAGAAAGGAAAGAAAAATATTATAGATACATCTGTAGTATTATCGTTTGTAGTTGCAATTTTTGCAGTATTTTCACTAATTATGGCTGGTGCATCAACAATGCAAAAATCAGGCATAAGTTATGCTGCACCAAATGCATTACCTGATGAGTTTGCTTTTAAATATTTGAATGGTGGTGTAGTTGGAGGAGAAGCTGCTGGAGACTTTGTTATTGGTAGTGTTCCAGGAACAAGTAAAATGTTTGCAGTTAATCTATATACAGCAAATAATGATCCAAGTAGTCCAGTTTTCTGTGTAGAACATAATAATCAAAATATTGATGATGGTGTTTTATATTCAAGTGATGGAGCTATCAATGATTATGGACTTCTTTATATATTAAATAATAGTTTTGCTAACGGAATTAGATTAACTACTGTAGAAAATAATTCTACATATGTTGAAAGTTGGATAACTCAAACTGCTGTATGGTTATATTTATATGAAAAAGAGGGTGGAGCTTCTGTTCCAGCATCTTCAAAGAATTATTTAACTGCAGATGAAGTATCAGCAATTAAAAGTGCAACTAAATTAACAGCATATGATAAAAATAATAGTGAAATAGCTGTTGTTTACGACGGAGAAAATTTATATGAAAAATATATTAAAGGATTAGTAGAAAAAGCTAAAACTGCTAGTGATTTAGTAACTGTAAAAGTAACTAAAGCAAATAATGAATTATCACAAACTGTAGATAAGAAATTTTATGAATCAGCAATGATTACTGTAACTGGTGATCCATCAAGTGCATTAGAAAGATATAAAGTTACATTATCTGGAATTGATGGTGCATTTGCTGTTGATGAAGATGGACAAAAATTAAGTGATGTAGTTAATGCTAATACAAGATTCTATGTTAGAATTCCTGCTGAAAAAATTACAGAGGAAGTTCAAAAAGTAATTGTTACAGTAGATGGTACATTTAAAACACTTGAAGGTAATTACTATATAGCTGGTGATCATCAAAAAGTTGTAACAGTAAAAGCTTCAAGTAAAGTAGTTTCTGGTGGTACTGAAGTTGAATTTGTAGGTACTGCTGATACAGGTATGAGTTCAATTCAAACAATTTACTTTATTGGATTAATTATATTATTATGTGGTGTTGGTATTGTTTATGCGAATGCTAAACCTGTTCAAGTTAAACAATAAGTTTAAGAGGAGCCATGCCTTAATAATTGGCTCTTTCTTTGTTTTTATAGGTATTCTTGCTTTATCATGGAATTATCTTTCAACGATGAAACGTGATGTATATGAAGAAATGAGAATAGCTATGATGGATGATATTTCTACAGGTGAAGAAGAAGTAATTGAAAATATACCTGTAGTAGAAAATGTTTCAAAAAAGGATAATAATAATAATTATGTAGTTGATTATAGTAAATATTTGGGTGTACTTGAGATACCAAGAATTGGATTAAAAAGAGGTTTTTATAATACAGATTCTAAATATAACAAAGTAGATTATAATGTAACTATGATAGGAGGTTCACAACTTCCTGATGTTGTTAATGGTAATTTAATACTTATGGCACATTCTGGAGATGCTTATATTTCATATTTTGCATATCTTTGGATGATTGGTATAGGTGATCATGCATATGTTACATATAATGGTAGAAAATATGATTATCAAGTAGTTAATATATATGATGTTGAAAAGAATGGTATAGCTGTAATTAAAAGAAATACAGAAAGAACTACTCTTACATTGATTACTTGTACAAAGGATAATGCATTTTCTCAAACAATTTATATTTTAGAACTGGTTGGCTAAGAGGGTGATAAAATGAATTTGTCTTTAATTGATAAGATTGGAACTATATTTAAATATATATTTTCATCTTTTCTTTCTATAGAAATGTTCGTTTTATCTATTCTATTATTTTTGATTTTAGTTATTAATTTAAAAAGAAAAAATACCTTTGTTCAAATGATAGCTATAGGTATTTATATAGGTTTTATTATAGGAATATTTGTTAGTTATACTACTTATGTTAAAACATGTGTAGATTCATTTATAAAAGGTGTTATGAATTATATTTATTTTCCTTCAACTATAGTTTATTTCTTTATAATAGTTTTTGTAACTATTATGATATTAATTACATTGTATAGTAGAAGATTAACTATGTTTAAGAAAATAATTAATTATCTATTCTTTAGTATTTTATATTTCCTATTTATGTCTTTTATAGCATTAGGTGCTTATTATGGAATAGATTTAGCTGAGACTAATGTCTTATACCAAAATGATATTATATTGTCTATAGTACAGATTAGTAATTTATTATTACTAATATGGTTAATATATACTGGTTTTTATCATTTATATAGGTATTTTAAAAAGAAATATGATTAAAAAAAGATTGGTTTTTACCAATCTTTTATTATTGTTGCATAATACTCTTCAAATGATATATCATGTTCTTTTATGTATGCTGCTACTTCTTTTCCTACATATCTATAATGCCATGCTTCATATATATATCCTGTTTCACTTTCTTTATTTTTTGGAAATCTTAATATAAATCCAAATTCATGGGCATGTTTTTTCATCCATTCAAATTCTTTAGTTTTTTCAAAATTTGTATAATTCTCTTTACCATTATATACATCAACAGCTAAGCCAGTTTGGTGTTCAGAATGTCCAGGACGGCCAGAGTATGTGTCGGCTTTTTCTTTGCCATCTGATCTAACATATCTATTATATAAATTAACTTGATATTCATAACTTCTATATGTAGACATTGCTATAATATTTAGTTTTTCTTCTTTAGCAGTACTAGCTAATTCTTCAAATGCATTTTTTGCTTCTTTAACCATTTTCATATTACTTAAAGCATATCTTGTACTTATGTTTTCTAGGTTATTTGGGACATAATCTTTTCCTAAGTAATAGTATTTATTTACTAATATTTTTTCTGTATTTTGATTCCTTGCTTCTTTTGAATCTTTATAGAATTCTTGATCCAGATTCATATTAACATTCTTTATTACTTGTTTTGTTGGCATTTCAGGATTATCTTCTTTATATAATACATATCTATCTAGATAGTCCATATTAAAATAATTTATTTCTTTATCAATATTATCTAATTTTGCTAATTTAATTTCTTTGTTTGTATTTATTTTTTTTGCAGTTACTGGTTTTTCTTTTATTGTTTTAGGTGGGTTTATTATTCTTACTATTCCTGTTATTAATTTAATTATTCCAAATATTATTAAAAATAGAATAATTAAGAAAATTATGAAGTTTTTCCATTTGATTTTTATTTTCAATCGTATTCTTTTTTTAACAATAGTAGACATATTATCACCCTAATTCTATAATAGCAAATTTTTTTTAAATTATGAATAAAATATTATTATTTGACATAAAAAAGTATTGGAGGTAGAAATGAAAAAATTATTGTTTTTATTAATATTAATATGTATTCCATTTAATGTTTTTGCGTTAGAATTAATTCCTAATGCTGAGAGTGGAATTTTAATAGAACCTTATAGTGGAAAAGTAATTTATGAAAAAGAAAAAGATAAAGAATTAAGTGTAGCTTCTATGACTAAGATGGTAGCGCAAATAATTATACTTGAAGAAATAGAAAAGGGTAAAATTAAATGGGATGATATAGTTACTGTTAGTAAGAATGCTGCTGATATGGGAGGTAGTCAGATATATTTAAGTGAAGGGGAAAAGATAAGCGTTGAGGATTTAATGAAGGGTATTAGTATAGCTAGTGGTAATGATGCAACAGTAGCTATGGCTGAATATATTAGTGGTAGTGAAGAAAAGTTTGTTAAAAGAATGAATAAAAAAGTTAAAGAATTAGGACTTAAACATACTAATTTTGTTAATTCTACTGGATTAGATGAAAATAATCATTATTCTAGTGCTTATGATATGGCTATGATTGCTAAAGAATTAGTTATTACTCATCCTCTAATACTTAAATATTCATCTATATATGAAGATTATTTAAGAGAGAATACTCCTAATAAGTTTTGGTTAGTTAATACTAATAAATTAATTAGTCAATATAAGGGTACTGATGGATTAAAGACAGGACATACTGATTTAGCTGGGTATTGTTTAGCGGCTACTGTTAAAAGGGGTAATTTAAGATTAATAGGAATTGTATTGGGAGAAAAAGAAAGTAAAGTAAGAAATAGTGAAACTATAGATTTATTAGATTATGGATTTAATAATACTAAATTAAAGACTTTAAAGAAAAAGAATAGTATTATTAAGAATATCGAATTAGATAAATTAAATAAAAAGAATATTAATTTAGTATTAAAAGATGATTTAAATGTTGTGGAAGATGTTGAATTTAATGGTAAATATACATATGATATTGAATTAGATAAGATTACTATACCTATTAGAAAAGGGGATGTTTTAGGTAAGATTAATGTTAAATATAAAAATAAAATTATAACTACAGGTAATCTTATTAGTGATAGTGATATAGGTAAACTTAGTTTGATGGAGATATTTAAAAATAGTGTTGTCAATATTATTACGGGAAATATATAGAAAGTGTAGAATACTTTCTATTTTTTTGGTATAATTCTAATAAGTGAGGTTGGTAGTATGGCAGTAAAAAAGACTAAGAAAATAGAAGACACTACAAGAATTAGAATTACTGAAGATAGAATTAATGACGCTGAAAGTATCGATGTTAGTTTTGTTGAAGGTAATAAGGATAAAGTTAATAAAGAAAAACTATTAAAAGAAAAGAAAGATCATTCATTTCTATATGGTATTATTAAGACTTTAGTATTATTTTTAATAGTAGCTGTATTATTTGTATTTGCTTTTATGTATGCTAGGGATAATAATTTATTAGAGAATGTTTTTCATATTAAACCTCAAATAAAAGTAAAGGTAAAAGAAAAAGAAGTTAAAACTATGGATTATAATTATGTATTTATAGGTGATTATCATACTGAGGGTATGGAGTTTGCTGATTTTTATAAGCCATATGTTAAGATTAGTAATGAGGAGTATACTACTTCAGATATATTAGATGATTTAAGGGATCATATATATGTATATAATCCTAGTGATGTATTTATAGAATTAGGTTCTAATGAATTAGTTGATGAAGATTCTATAGATGGAATAGTTAATAATATAAAGAAAATAGTTAGAGGTATTCAAAATAATAGAAGTTTAGCTACTATATATGTAGAATCATTATATCCAATTAATGATAGTATAGAGGATTTTGATAGTGATCTTAGTATTGAATATATAAAGAAAGCTAATAAAGAAATAGAATCTATATGTAAGAGTTTAGATGTTACTTATATAGATATGTATAAAGAATTAAGTGAAGATGATTTATTAAAAGAAGAGTATACAGATGATGGTATTAAATTAAATAGTGATGGATATAAGAAAGTATTTAAAGTAATTAATAGGTATATAGAAAATGAAAGAGATTAAGAATAGTAAAGAAAGATTAATAGTATTATTCTCATTATTATTTATGTTAATTATATCTTATATAGGATTAGTTATTTATAATAATAGATCATTAATTGAATATAATGATAAATTACTTCCTAGTACTTATATAGATGAATTTGATATTGGGTATTATACTTATGATAATGCTAAAGAGAAATTGAGTTATATTAAAGAGTATGTTGAGAGTAAAAAAATAAAATTAAATGTTGATTCTAAAGATTATGAATATAGTTTATCTGATTTAGGAATTAGTATTAATGAAGATGATACATTAAAGTATATTAAGAGTTCTCAAAAGAAACTTAATTATAGTACTAAATTAATGATGATTAATGGTTCTAAAAAAGATAAGTATTCTTTTATATATAATATAGATGATAATAAGTTAAGAGATGCTTTAAATGGTTTAAAAGGGCAAGTAGATTATGATGCTGTTAATGGGTATTTTGATACTAGTGATGGTGTTAAATATCTTGATGGTAGTAATGGATTTTTGCTTAATATAGATACTAGTATTAATAATATTCATGAGGGTGTAGCTAAAGGTATAAATAATAGTACTAATATTGCTTTAAGTGGAGATGTAATTAAGGCTAGTATAAATGAAAGTTATAAGACAATAGATACTAAGACTTCATCTTTTTCTACTGAGTTTAGACCTTATACATATTTAAGAAATATTAATTTGGATACAGCATTAGGTTATATTAATGGAACAGTAGTAGAACCAGGTGAAATATTTAGTTATTGTAATACAGCTGGACCTTTTGGTAGAGCTGGATATGTTTTCTATTATGAATTTGTAGGTAATGGAGTTTGTCAAATAGCTACTACTACTTATAATGCTGCTTTACTTGGAGGACTTGAAATAGTTAAACGTTATCCGCATGCTAAGAAGAGTTTATATGTTGATGGGGGACTTGATGCTACAGTTGCTAGTTATTCTAGTGGTTGGTGTGTAGATATGCAATTTAGAAATACATATAAATATCCTATTTATATAAAAGCTTGGTCAAATGATGGAATAGCTTATGTAGAGTTTTGGTCAAATCATGATGCTAAAGAGGGTTATGAGTATACTACTTCAACTGTTCAGATTGGACAACGTGGGTATAAATCATATCTACATAAATGGAAAGATGGCGAAGAAGTAGATGTTTCTTTAATAGATACTACTTGGTATATAGAAGATTAAAATATGAATATTTTAATCTTTTTTTCATACTATTAACTGAAAGCGAGGAATTATGGAAATATTAAAAGTTAGTAGTAAATCTAATCCTAATAGTGTAGCAGGGGCTTTAGCTAATGTTTTTAGGGAAAAAGGTAGAGTTGAAATACAAGCAGTTGGGGCTGGAGCACTTAATCAAGCAATTAAGAGTATAGCTATAGCTCGTGGTTTTGTAGCTCCTAGTGGTAAAAATTTAATTTGTATACCAGCTTTTTCTGATATTACTATTGAAGGAGAAGAAAAAACAGCCATTAAACTAATAATAGAAGCAAAATAGCTTCTATTATTTTTTTATTTAGTATGATAAAATATAATAGTAGAGGTGTTTGTATGAATCAAGACAATGTAGTTAAAATTATTTGTCCAAGATGTGGAAGTCAAATGAATAGTAATTCTAGATATTGTTTAAAATGTGGCTATTTAAATCCTAATGATCCTGCAAATCAAAATATGCAAAAATATATATCTGTGAATAAAGAAGATTCATATAGTATTGGTTCTGGTAATACTGTTATTAAGAAAGAACATCAAATAACTAATAGTATTGCTAGTAAGACTGGTAATAAATTAGTTTGTTTTGTATTTAATTTTTTATTATATGTAATTTGTATTGTACTTAGTTATTTATTATTAGTTGATAGAAGTAATTTTAGTTTAAATAATATTATGAATTCTCTTTTTCCATATGTTTCATTTTTAATATCTATTGTATTCTTATATGCATATTCAATGGAATTAATATTTATTAAAAGTAATAATAAATGGTGGTATGCTTTAATACCTTTTTATAATTTATGTTTATTAACTGATATTGTATATAAAGAAAAATGGTTAGGTATAGTATTATTAATACCAGTAATAGGACAAATATTTTTAATAATTACATTATATAAATTAGCTCTTAAATTTAAATATAGTGGTATACTTACTATTTTATTTCCTATTATATATATACCTTTAATGGGATTTGGAAATAGGTTATTTGAGGATATTAATTATATTGCTGAAGATAATACTTTAGAGGATGATTATCGTAGGAAAAGAGTATTCTTTATATTATTAATAGCTATTATGGTATTTGGAGCTATATTAATGTTTTGGAATAATATAGTGGATATAAAGAGTAAGGCTCTTAGAATAAAAAATTATTATTATGTATATGTTACTAATGAAGTAGTTAGTAGTACTAAAAAAAATATTAAAGATGGTTTTATATCATGTCAAAAGTATAAATATAAAGATGATAGGGGTATTTATTATATAGAGTATCCTGATGTAGGAGATTATGTTTATGTACCATTACATTATTATAATGATGTAATTAGTGCTTATATAATTATTGATAATAATAGTGGTAATAGTAAATATTATGTTAGTATGAGTGATGGAACTTTTGGTTTTCCTGAGACTTTGTATGAAGAAATAAGTGTTGATAAAATAGTTCCGTATAATGAATTAACTAAAAGAAATGATATTAATACTTGTGTAGTAGGATCACCTAAGATAACTATTATGTATTAAATATACTTGAAAAAAAGTATAATTTTTAATATAATTAAAAAGAAGTCGATAATTAGAACTAATAATAAGATTATTTAATATTAGAGAATGTGTGGTTGGTGAAAACACTATTAAATACTTATTTATCTACTCTATAGATGGAATTTTCCCGGGTAATACCGTTATCTAATTAAGTTAAATAAAAGGATGGTACCGTGCATATGCACTCCTTGTACTGTTCTTTTTTTTGTTATAGGAGGTTATTATGGAATTTAAAAAAGGAGATATAGTTAGACATTTTAAAAGAGAAACTGTGTCTAAAGAAGAATTAGAGATTAATCCAAATAAGTATTTATATGAAATAGTAGGTACTTCGAAACATACTGAGAATGGGGAATTATTAATGATTTATAAACCATTATATGAAACAGAGTGTATTAGAGATGTTGATTATGCTGCTAGACCTTTGAGTATGTTTACATCGGAAGTAGATCATGAGAAATATCCAAATATAAAACAAAAATATAGATTTGAGAAAGTAGAGGAAGAATAATATGATAGATATAAAATTAATAAGAGAGAATAAAGATTTAGTAAAAGAAAATATTAAAAAGAAATTTCAAGATGAAAAGTTAGTATTAGTAGATGAAATATATGAATTAGATAAGAAGGTAAGAGAAGTACAAACTAAGTGTGATAACTTAAAAGCAGAAAAGAATAGTTTAAGTAGTGAAATTGGTGAATTAATGCGCCAAGGAAAAAGAGATGAAGCAGAAGAAGTTAAGAAGAAGGTAGCTAATAGTGGAGCTGAGATTAGTGCTTTAGAAGAAGAACAAGTAGAACTTACTAAAACTATTAAAGATAAAATGATGGTTATTCCACAAATTATAGATGATAGTGTTCCTATTGGTCATGATGATACAGAAAATGTTGAAGTTCAAAGATTTGGAGAACCAGTAGTACCTAGTTATGAAATTCCATATCATGCAGATATTATTGAAAGAGTAAATGGTATGGATAAAGAGGCTGCTGGAAGAACTAGTGGACAAGGATTCTATTATTTACTAGGTGATATTGCTAGACTTCATGAAGCTATGATTGCTTATGCAAGAGACTTTATGATAGATGCTGGATTTACTTATGCAATTCCACCATTTATGATTCATAGTGATGTAGTTACTGGTGTTATGAGTTTTCCTGAAATGGAAGCAATGATGTATAAAATTGAAGGTGAAGATTTATATTTAATTGGTACTAGCGAACATTCTATGATTGGTAAGTTTAAAGATCAAATTATTAAAAAAGAAGAATTACCAATTAATATGACAAGTTATTCTCCTTGTTTTAGAAAAGAAGGAGGAAGCCATGGATTAGAAGAAAGAGGACTATACAGAGTTCATCAATTTGAAAAACAAGAGATGATAGTTATATGTGAACCAGAACAATCTATGGAATGGTATGAAAAAATGTGGAAACTTACTGTAGAATTATTTAGAAACTTTGATATTCCGGTAAGACAATTAGAATGTTGTAGTGGTGATTTAGCTGACTTAAAAGTTAAATCATGTGATATAGAAGCATGGAGTCCAAGACAACAAAAATATTTTGAAGTAGGAAGTTGTAGTACATTAGGAGATGCACAAGCAAGACGTTTAGGAATCAGAACTAAAGGAGAAAATGGTACTTATTACTTACATACATTAAATAATACTGTTGTGGCTACTCCACGTGGATTAATTGCATTAATTGAAAATAATTATTGTGAGGATGGAAGTATTAAAATACCTAAAGCCCTTCAACCATATATGGGTGGAAAAGAAAGAATAGTTCCTAAGAAATAGGAGGTAATATGTTTGGTATATTAATGTTAGTAGGAGGTATTGTTCTATTAGTAGGAGCAATTGTTGCTATATCAGTATTTATATATTTTAAAGTTAAACTTAGAAGATTATTAGATTCTGCTGGATATCAAGGACAAAATATAGGTGATATTATTAGAGAAGCTAGATTACAAGATGAAGTAGAACCTAAGAGTTTAGCTAGTATGGATAGAATTTATTTAAGTCAAATTAAAGAAGATTTTCCAGGTATAAATATAAGTGAAATAAAACGTCAATCAGAACAAGTTATATTAGACTGCTATAGTTGTGTTGAGAAGAAAGATAGTAGGAATTTAAAAGGTAAAATTAAGAGTTTTGTTGATAAAATGATTAGTGAGTATGAAGGTAAGAATGTTAAATTTAATGATTTTAAGATTCATAAGACTGTGCTTTCTAATTATAAAAAAGATGGTAAAACTGCAAGTATATTTTTTGCATCTAGTTATGAATATAATTTAATAGTAGATGGTAAAGAAAAGAAGATACAAGATAGGGCTAAAGTTGAGTTTATATATGTTTTAGATGAAGCAGAATTAAGTGATAAACAAAATGTTATAGATATTCATTGTCCTAACTGTAATAGTCCTATTACTAATCTAGGTAATCATAAATGTAGTTATTGTGGTACTGCTGTAGTATTGGTATTAGGAAGAGTATTTGCTTGTAATGATATCAAAAGGTACTAAAAATATATACAAAATACGTAAAATATGGTATAATTCATTTATAAATTAATTTTAGATAGGAGATGTTTTATGGGATTAATTAAAGCTGCTGGAGATGCTATTAAGAGCACTCTACATGATCAATGGAAAGACTATATCAAATGTGATGACCTAGGAAATAATATTTTAATGAAGAAGGTAACTACTCCAAATGGTATTATTTCAAAAGATAGTGCAATTCAAGTTGCACCTGGACAAATTGCTGTAATATTCCAAAGTGGACAAATTTTAGATGCTACTGCTGAAGAAGGAATTTATACATTTGATCAATCAAGTTCACCAACTTTCTTTGCTGGACAATTTGGTGAAGTATTTAAAGAAATGTGGACACGTTTTGTTTATAATGGAGGAACTAGTAAGGAACAAGCTGTATTCTTTATCAATGCTAAAGAAATTATTGATAATAAGTTTGGAACACCTGCACCAATTCCATTCCAAGATTGGTCACATCCAATTCCAAA
>JAFZPS010000032.1 GCA_017550205.1 Bacilli bacterium
ACAAATAAATAAGTAATATTTCCAGCTAACCATGTTACTGTTTGTGAGAAAGTGAATACATTCATAAAAAGAATAGTAGCGAATGTTAATACTAACATTATCGTTTTATTTTTAAATTTAACTATTCTTTCTACGTAATTTATTATTCCTACAATAACAAGAGAATTAACTATATTCCATAACCATTTATTATAAGTAAGTATATTAATTAATACTCTACTTATAAGTCTTCCTTCCCAAGTAAACCACATACCTACCGCTTGAGAAAACATGTGGTATACTCCTTTAGCTCCTTCTAGGTGATTTCCCCAATCATCTCCAGAAATTGGGCTTAAGAAGAATATTAGTAATAGGAATAGAAATATTCCTGTATAAATTTTATTATTACTCTTAATCTTTTCTTTCATTATTTACCTTCTAATACTTTCTTTATTTTTACAGATGCTTCTTTTACTTGATCTTCATTTGGGAATGTTACTCCTACTTCTACAGTACCCATATGTCCCATAGCAGTACCATCAGAACCATCTAAGTTTTGTGAAGTTATTTCGTAACTACTATAATCACTAATAAATGATTTTGCTAATCCAGTAATTACATCTCTATTCATATCTGTAGTATATAATTCACTATAACTATTTAATACTTCATCAAAGTTTGTTAAGTTTGTTGTATTCATAGTTTTCTTAACAATACCCATTATAATCTTTTGACAGTTTTCTATTCTTCCTCTTTCATTATTCTTTAGATGAACTCTTTCTCTAGCTATAGTTAGAGCTTCTACTCCATTATATTCTTTACAACCTTCTATAACTTTTAACTTTCTACCATTTCTATCTTCATATGTATTAGTAGTTACTGCATGACTAGTTGTAAATTCATAGTCAGAGCAGAATTCTACTCCTCCTAATGTATCTACTATATCTACTAATGAATTTGTATTAACATTAACTACATAATCTATTTTAGTATCTAATAATTTTTCAAGTGCTTCTTTAGATACATGACTATCATAAGCTCCTAAACACATTAATGTATCTTTCATACCATAAGCAGGAACATCAATGTAATATCCTCTTAATATAGATGTAGTTAAGATCTTTTTAGTTTTAGTATTAATAGTTATTAAAAGATTAAAATCTCTCATAACACCAGTAAAGTCTGTTCCATTTAAATAGATTGTATAACTATCTTTTACTTCTCTATTTACTTCTATTTTATTTTCTATAGTAAATTCTTTTATAGTTTTATAATTATCTTTGTTATACCAAATAGTATTTTCAATTATATAATTATAATCTGCTTTACTAATTAATAGATAAGTATTAGGATTAGTATCCATTTCTCCAAATGTATGACTTACACTATCTGTAGATATATAAGTAAAATTACTTAATTTTTTTAAAGCTAAATCTACATCTCTAGAATATTTAGAATAATAAATATTTTGATTAGCTTCTACATTATCAATAGAGTTAATACTATTTCTACTACTAGTAATTACTAAGTATTCAGTAGTAATAGTCATATATTCTTTAAATGTTTTATTTATAAACTTATTAGTTTTATGTACATAATTACCTACAATAGTATTTCCTATAATCATAATGATTGCTAGTAATAATCCTATAATAAATAATACTATTTTCTTTGTCTTTACTAGTAGTAATCCTACTATTAAACTTAATACTACCTCTCCACCTATTAATAAATAGAAATATTTATCTGGTAAGATATCTAATTTTTTAACATTTAATATTGCCATAACAGCAACTACTACTGTTAATAAGAAAATAATTAATCCAATGGATTTTCTTATGATACCTTTTTTTAATTTTATATGTTCTGTTGCCATCTTCATTTTCCTTTCTACGTTATTATACCATAGATTTTTTATGATTCATTATCTTTAATAATATAGCTATTACTATTATACTTACAGCTGGTGCAGTTATAATGTGACCTGTAAAGAAAGATAATATTATGATAAGCAAGAAACTTGTTTTTAACATTATTCCTTCAAATGATTTAGTAAATCTAATTTTCTTTACTAGTAGATAAATAATAATACTAAAGTATAGTAAAAAACCTACTATACCATGATGATAGAATATATCGAAATAATCCATCTCTACCATCTTAGTTTCTTCTCCATTATCTAAATAACCGATACCAAATACTTTTAAATATAAATTAGATTCTTTATATAGTTTGTGTTCTTTCTCTAAGAAAGTTAGTCTTTGACTAAAGATAAAGTGATCTATTAATTCTTTCTTTTTAAATACGTCAGTAATATGTTCTACTTCGAGAAAGTCTAAATGAGTTTTAATATTCTTATAGAAGTTAGTTTTAGGTAATACTAATATTAATCCAAATACTCCTACTATTAATACACTAATAGTAATAATAATCTTTTTATATTGTTTTTTCTTTATACTTTCAATTACTAAGTAAGCTAAGAATACTCCTATAGTAAAACATAGTGCTAGTAAAGGTGTTTTTGTTCCCATCATTAGGATTACTACTAAATATACTATTCCTAATAATATACTTAATAGAATATTCTTTTTATCTTTAAACATAATGAATATTACTGGAGTAAGTATAGATATAATTCCACTAATCTCATTAGCTGAATTAAAGAATCCTAAAGTACCTTCTTTAGTTATTTCATATGTTTTATATCCTATACCAAATATTGTAGGTATTAAGATTAGTATTAGATACTTAAATAGTGTTTTTATTAGTATTTTATTTTCTATATTTACTTTATCTTTAATAGAATATAAAGATAAGAAAACTATTGGAAAATAGAATACTTTTACTAAGTTTTGTATTTCAAAGAATAAATTATTATTATCTTTATAAAGAATAATACCTAATATATATAGAATAAAATATAAACCTATTATTAAGTATGGAATAATTAATTTTTTCTTTTTAAATATAAATATA
>JAFZPS010000033.1 GCA_017550205.1 Bacilli bacterium
ATCAGTACCATAAGCTGAAGCATCATCTGAGTTTAAACCAAATAACTTATATCCTCTTTCAATACCATCATTAATAGCATCCATTATTTCATTAAGAGGTCTACTTTTTAATTTAGTAGTAAACTTTTCAGAACAGTATGCACATTTACCTCTACATCCACTAGATATTTGTAGATAACATACTTTATCTCTTTTTAATCGATATTCTATATGTTTACTTCTAAATAGTATTCTATTTAATTTATATATTATTTCTTTCTTTAACGGTAATTTATCACATACAGTAGTTGCTTTAGATGTAATATCTTTAGAGAATTTAAAGTTCTCTTTTATTTCATCCAAATCTCTACCATAAGTAATTATATTTTTATTTATCTTTAATAAATCATCTTTTCTTATACTAGGTAAACATCCAATTACTATTAATTTCTGATTTTTCTTTAAGTTACTAGTTATTTCTTTAATATAATTCATAAAGTATTCTTCTTTAGTTTTTAAAAAACTACAAGTATTAATAATTATGTAATCTGATTCCTCAATACTTTTTTCTATATAACCATTTATAAGAAATAAATTTCTTACATCTAATCCATATAGTTTTACTCTTGTACATGTACTTTTATTAATCATATAAAAACTCTTCGACATACAAATATACCTCCTTTAAAGTGTCTTCTAAATCATATGATAATATATTGATAAAACTAGTCTTTATTAAATATTTCTCTATTTTTTCAATGATACTAATATTATCAATCCAATTACTTTCCCTTAATTTATTCTTCTTTTCATATCGACTTAATAATTCACTTCTTGTAGAATACATATTTATGTAGAGTACTTCATTATTTTTAGATAATTCATTATATAATTTCTTATTAACAGTAACTCCCTCTATAATAATTACTCTATCTTTTATATTATTAATTAATTGTTTTATATATTTATTGATTATACTTGAGTGTTTTAAATAAGCTCTTATAGTAGGTAAATCTTCTATCTTACTAGCATTATGAGAAGTAGTGTATAAATATTTTTCATTAGAATTTATAAACATTTTTAATGTAGACTTAATGACATCTATATTTATAACAGTACTAATACTATATTTAATAGCAAGATAATTAGATATTGTAGTTTTACCTACACCAGGAACTCCACCTAAAAGTATAATCTTCATATTAAACTCCTTTTAATAGTTCTTTATGTAAAATAACTGATTCTTTAAAATTATTATTAGTAATATAATCATTTAATACTCCTAAGTAGTGATTAAACATTCTATTACCACTAGCTTCATATATTACTTTATTATTTGTTAAATCAATTACTTTTTGATTCATACTGTCTAGTCTAATTGTTTTGTCTTCATATATTAAATCTATATATTTTTGACTTTCTTTATTATTCCATTCAACTTCTATAATTGTATCTATACCATCTATATTAAATTTAGTTTTAGAGTAGTAATCATATATATCCCCGTCATAAAATTTTTTATTATTTTTAATAAATTTAATATTATATCCAAATATTCTACCCAAAGCAGATAATGGATTAATTACTTCATCTAAATAAGAACCACATAGATTAATTTGTTCTTTATTAATATGATTATTAGTAACATAATTATCACTTATATATGAATAAATACGGTTAGGTTTCCCATAATTCATATTAATGAAATAATCTATTTCTTTTCCAAAAGAGTAGTGTAGTGAACTATATATATTTGATTTATTAATACTAATTAATTCATTTAATTCATCTAAATTCATAACCATTGGTTTTTCAATTATAATAGTTTTATTAATTAAGTCTTTAATTATATCTAGATGATTTATTGGAGAAGTAGATATTAATGTAATAGGACTTTCTAATAATTTATAATTATTTATAGCTCCATACTTTTTAATCTTATCTAAATCAATATCACATAACTCGATATTATTAAAATATTTTTTTAATGCTTCATATTGATGATTAAAGGCATGTCCTAATCCGATTACTGAAATACTCTCCATTATTTCATCCCCTCGATTTCAGTTTAGCACTAATACAATAGTTTTGTTCTCTACGAAATGTAGAGTCAAAAAAAACAGGTACTTTTGTACCTATTCTTTAATTAACTGCATCCCTTTATCTAGAAAGATATCAGCTGCTGGTAATCTTTCTGGAAGATGTCTTTTTACAAATTTAGTTCTTTTTAAATCTTCAATATCTCTAGCTAATAGTAAGCATCCATGTCCTAAATAATTAATCTTATAAAATGGTAAGTCATATCTATCACCATAATGCTTTTTTATTACTTCAAAGATTTCATCAATCTCATTTAAAGATCCACAAGGAACAGGCATAGTAGTGAAGTAGGCTTCTTCTACATAGCAATGAGAATGAACAATATAATTAATATTAGGAAATAACTTATATAAATGTGCTTGAACTACAGCATCTTTTGAAGGCTTGTTTTCTCCATCATAATATAATTTATTATTTTTTAAGTAGCACGTTACAAAGTTATCTGAATTAATTTGACTTTTATCAGCATCTCTTTTAGATACATAGATTTTACCATCTTTACCTCTAAAAGAAGCATTACCCATAAATCTAGTTACACCTTCAGTATGTTCAATAGTTTCATGAAAAATATCTGCAGCTTCATGAACATATTTAATGAATTCATCATTTTTAGGAACTGTGTTTTCTTGGTTAGTATTATAAGTATGGTCTCTTCTCATAGCAAGTAAGAAAGAAACTCTTTTATAAGCAAATTCTACAAGTTTACTAATATCTGTACCTTTATACCACATAGTACCTAGAGGATCAAAAAGCATTGTTTTAAAAATATCTCCTTCTTTAGAAAATTGAATTGTTAAATTATGTCTTTCCATTAAAGTACGGTTTAATACTTCTACAAAAGAATATTTATTATCATCATTTCTCTTAGAACCAACATAGATAATATGTGGATTAATCTTTTTAATATCTCTTACTTTAGGTAATGAATTATCCACATGTAAGAACCAAAATACTACATTATATTCATTAGCTGTATTTAGAATACTTTCTACATCATTATAATTACCACCATTATAGTATGTAATATTATTCGTATATTTACTCATTTCATCTTTAAATTTTCTAACGAAACCAGAAGGTCTACCTCCTTCTAAATCCCAATTACCACCAATAATTAAAATTTTCTCATTCATGTTCAACCCTCCTAACTAATTTTTTAGCAATATCTTCTTTACCACTAGCTTCCTCTATATTATCTTTTGTATCAATGATATAAGCAGTATGATTACCATTTCTAATATTAGCTAAATCATTTGCTACTACTAAATCACATTTATTTTTATCTCTTAACTTTTTAGCTACATCAATTAATTCATCTTTACTAACTCCATCTAGTAATTTAAATCCTACTAAGAATGTTTTTGGACTTAATTTCTTAATTAAAGAAATAATTTTTGGAGTAGGTCTAAGTACTATAACAAGACTCTTTTCACTAGAAGATAATTTATTACCTTCAATAACTTCTATATGTCTAAATGCTTCATCAATGTCATCACTGTGTTCAATTGTATATTTAATCTTATCAAGAGTAGTAGCATAATCTTTCATATAATCAGATACTGCCATTGAATGAATAAAATAATCAATTGATTCAGTAGTTAAAACATTTTCTACAGCATCTTTTAATTCCATAGTACTTTCAATTTCTATTATTTTTACTCTATCACTAGTAGGTCTAAAAGATCCTTTAGTACAAATATAATATATAAATGTATCATCCCTCTTTAAAAATTCATTAGCTATTGTCATACCTAATTTACCTGTAGAAGAATTAGTTATCTTTCTAACATTATCAATTCTTTCACTAGTTCCTCCAGCAGTTATTACTATATTTTTCATAATTTCATCTCCTTCTTAACATATTCAATAATTTTTTCTTTACTTGCTAATCTACCTTTAGCTTCATATCCACAAGCTAAATGTCCAACATCAGGTTCAATAAACTTATATCCAAAGCTTTCTAGAGTAGATATATTCTTTTGAACAATTAAATTTGAATACATACCATTATTCATAGCAGGTGCAAATATAACTGGTGCTTTAGTAGCCATTATAGTAGTGGATAACATATCATCAGCAATACCATTAGCTACTTTACCAATAATGTTTGCAGTAGCTGGAACAATGATAAATAAATCTGCTTTACTAGCTAAACTAATATGTTCAACTTCCATATGATCAGGTCTATCAAACATATCAGTAACTACTTTATTACCTGAAAGTGTTTCAAGTGTTAATGGTGTAATAAATTCACAAGCATTCTTAGTCATAATTACATCTACGTTATAACCTTTATGTTTATAATAACTTACAATTTCACAAGCTTTATAAGCAGCTATTCCTCCAGTAATACCAATTACTATATTAATTTTTTTCATATTATCATTCCTTTCATTTAAATCTTTGTTTTAATCTTTTGAAATGCATCATTTTCATTTAATGCTTCACATTTACCATCTTCATTATGATAGTATTTATTATTTTGATAACCATAAGTATTTTCATCATCACTACTATTAAAGAAATCAACAATTTCAGTAGCATCCTTTTTAGTAAAGTTTTTAATTCTTATTACTTTTGCATTAGGAAATTTCTCTTGTAATTTTAAATCAATTTCTTTTGCTTTAAGTTCATTATCTTGAATCTTATAATCATATAATTCTGAAATATCAATAATTAATTTATAATCTTCTTTATGCTTATCTAATATAGATTTAATTGCATTTAATGAATCATAAGATTCTACTTCTAAATTTCTACTATAAGCAGTAAATTTATTTGTTACTTTAGGATTATCAATTAATAATACTTTTGTATCTAATTGACCTGTAAAGAATTCACAAATTGTTTTTGAAATTTCTAATCTAGCTCTAGATGTATAAACATCTTTAGATA
>JAFZPS010000034.1 GCA_017550205.1 Bacilli bacterium
AAAATATGACTTAGCTATGTTAAATCCAGTAGGAGAAGATGGATGCTATACTGAAGGTCCATGGAAGGGTAGATTAGTTGTTGATCCTGAACTAGAAATTGAAATAATCAAATACTTAGCAGAAAATGATAAGTTATTCAAAAAACAAAAGATGAATCACGATTATCCACATTGTTGGAGATGTAATACACCACTTGTATATTACTCAAAACCATCTCTATACATTAAGACAACTGCTAAACAAAAAGAAATTATTGAAGAAAATAAAAAGATTAATTGGTATCCAGATTATGTTGGAGAAAAACGTTTTGGAAACTGGTTAGAGAATATGAATGATTGGGCAATATCTCGTAACAGATATTGGGGAACACCAATCCCTCTATGGAGATGTTCTTGTGGTCATGATGAAATGATTGGCTCACGTAAAGAATTAGTAGAAAAAGCAATTGAAGATATTGATGAAACAATTGAATTACATAGACCATATGTAGATGATGTTCATATAAAATGTCCAGTATGTGGAAAACCAATGACAAGAGTAAAAGATGTTATGGACTGTTGGTTTGATAGTGGTTCAATGCCATTTGCTCAATACCATTACCCATTTGAAAATAAAGAATTATTTGAAGAACAATTCCCAGCTGATTTCATAGCTGAAGGTATTGACCAAACAAGAGGTTGGTTCTACGCCTTATTAGTAGTTTCAATGTTTGTAATGGGTAAATCTTCATATAAAAATGTTTTAGTAAATGACTTATTACTAGATAAATATGGTCAAAAGATGCATAAATCAAGAGGTAATGCAATTTCTCCATTTGAAATAATGGAAGAATATGGCGCAGATACAGTAAGATTCTATATGTTAAATATATCTCCTGTATGGACTCCATTAAAATTCGATGTAGATGGATTAAAAGAAGTATATTCAAAATATATATCTACATTCAAAAATGCATATTCATTCTTTGAAATGTATGCTAATGCAGACCATGTAGATCCAAGAGAATATGATATACCTGTAAAAGATAGAGATTTAATTGATAGATGGTTAATATCTAAATTAAATAAACTAATAAAGAATGTTAATGAAGCATTTGCTGAATATGATTTAAATAAAGTAGCTAAACTAATAGTACCATTCTTAAATGATGATTTATCTAACTGGTATATTAGAAGTAATAGACGTAGATTCTGGGATAGTGAATTAACTCATTCTAAGAAATGTGTATATTTAACTATGTATGAAGCACTTGTTACTCTATGTAAATTGTGTGCTCCAATAACACCATTCTTAACTGAAGAAATCTATGAAAAATTAACTAATGGAGATTCAGTTCATTTAGCAGAATATCCAGTTGAAGATAATAATTTAATAGATGAAGCAGTAGAAGAAAGAATGGATTTAGTAAGAGATGTATGTTCACTAGGTAGATTTGCTCGTGAAGAAGTTAATATTAAAGTAAGACAACCAATCAATAGTTTAATCTTACCTAAATCAGATGAAATGATTATTGGAGATTTACTACCAGTAATTAAAGAAGAATTAAATGTAAAAGAAGTTATGTTTAAAGAAGATATGACTGAATACTTAGAATATGTTGTTAAACCAAACTTCCAAGTATTAGGTAAAACATTAGGACCAAAAATAAAAGAACTACAAAATGTTCTATCTAAATTAACTTCTAATGAAATAGCTAAGATTAATGAATCAGGATTAACTGTTAAATTAGATGGAGAAGACTTTGAATTAAATAATGAAAATACTTTAATTTCTATTAAACAAAAAGAAGGTTATGCTTCAACATCTAATAATAAAACTATCGTAGTTATAGATACAGAATTAACAGAAGAATTAATCTTAGAAGGTTTAGCTAGAGAATTTGTACGTAAAGTTCAATCACTTCGTAAAGAAGCAGACTTCATAATAACTGATCATATTAAAGTTTACTATAATGGTACAGACCAAATAGATAAAATGTTAGATATGTATAAAGATTATGTTATGAATGAAGTATTAGGAGATGAATTAATTAAAGATATCTCTCTAACAGATAAATGTGAACTTAATGATGAAGTAGCTTATATTAGAGTAGAAAGAGTATAATGTAAAGAAAAATGTAAATTAACAATAATTTACATTTTTTTATTTATATGTAGACAATATTTGATAAAATAATAATAGGTGATAATATGGATGATCCAGAATTTAAACAAATGGTTCATAAAGCAATTTTTGCAGTAACCATAGCATTAGTTTTTGCTATACCATTATTTTTTGTTTTTAAAAATAAATTCACTATAAAAGAAGACCAATTATTAAAATCAATTAATAATAAAGAAACAGTTTTTATATATATAATAGAAGATAAATGTGATAATTGTAAAACTCTAAAGAAAGAATTAGATAATAAAAAAATAAAATATAAAATACTAAATAAAGATACAAATCAGAATTATAAAAAGATAATTAATATGCTAGGATTTTATAGTTCAAATATGTATATTCCAGCATTAATATATGTAAAAGATGGAGAAGTACAATCATTCATAGTAGATATAAATAATAAAAAAGCGTTAAATGAATATATAGAAAATTATAAGTAAGGAGTGGTTTTATGAATAAAACAGTAGCCTTAGTTACAGGAAGCAATAGAGGAATAGGTAAAGCATGCATAAGAGAATTTGCAAAAGTTGGTGCTAATGTCGTAATAAATTATTGCCATCATGAAGAAGAAGCATTAGAACTAAAAAAAGAAATAGAAGAAGAATTTAATGTAGAAGCATTAGTAATAAAATGTGATGTATCTAATGAAGAAGAAGTAGAGAATATGGTTAACACAATTGTTGATTACTTTGGAGGAATAGATATCTTAGTAAATAATGCTGGAGTATCACGTGATTCTTTATTATTAGATAAAACAGTAAAAGAATTTAAAAGAGTATTAGATGTTAACTTATTAGGAACATATTTAGTTTCTAAATATGTTGGAAAAATAATGTTAAATCAAAAGAAGGGTAAGATAATTAATATAAGTAGTACTAATGCTATAGATACATATTATCCAGAAAGTTGTGATTATGATGCATCTAAAGCAGGAGTTATTTCTTTAACTCATAATTTAGCTAGAGAATTTGCTCCATTTATAAATGTTAATTGTGTATGCCCTGGATGGACTAAAACAAGTATGAATAAAGATTTAAGTTTAGACCAAATAACTGAAGAAAAAAGAAATATTTTATTAAATAGATTTGCTGAACCTGAAGATATTGCTAATGTAGTATTATTTCTATCAAGTTCTAAAGCAAATTATATAAATGATTCAATTATTAGAGTAGATGGTGGAAAATATAATGGATAATGTGTATAATATACAACGAGGGGATTTTATGTATAAAGAATTTGGAATAGATGAAAAGACAATTGAATTAATTAATTCCTGTGAAGAAGAATGTAAAGAAGAGTTTACAAAGATAGATACTTTATCAGAATTAAATAGTCTAAAAGTATTAAATGCATTTCATAAAAATGAAATAACAGAATCTTGTTTTAATGAAACTACAGGTTACGGTTATAATGACTTAGGTAGAGATAAAATAGAAAAAGTATTTAGAGATATATTTAAATCAGAAGATGCTCTAGTAAGAAGTCAATTTATCTCAGGAAGTCATGCCTTAAATGTATGTTTATTTGCATTACTAAGACCAGGAGATTTACTTTTAAGTATTACAGGTAAACCATATGATACATTAGATGAAGTAATAGGTATAAAAGATAATCCTAGTTCATTAAAATCATATAATATTAAGTATGATCAAATAGATTTAGTAAATGATGATTTTGATTATAGTAAAATAGAAGAGTATTTAAATAATAATAAAGTAAAAGTAATAGAAATACAAAGAAGTAAAGGATACTCTACAAGAAAAAGTATTTCTATTAAAAAATTAAAAAATGTAATAAAAACTATTAGAAATATAGATAAAGATGTTATAATAATGATAGACAACTGTTATTGTGAATTCGTAAGCGCAACTGAACCGATAGAAGAGGGTGCGGACATAATGGTTGGATCATTAATAAAAAATCTAGGTGGAGGAATTGCTCCTAATGGTGCTTATATAGCTGGAAGACATGATTTAATAGAATTATGTGCTGAACGATTAACACTTCCAGGAGAAGGAAGAGAAGTAGGACCATCTTTAGGAATAAATAAGCAAATTCTTCAAGGTATATATATGGCTCCTAGTGTAGTTACATCTGCATTAAAAACAGCTGTACTAACAAGTAGAGTACTTGAAAAGTTAGGTTATCAAGTAGAACCAAAGTATAATGATGAAAGAGTTGACATTGTACAAAATATAACTTTTGGTAATCCTGACGATTTAATAGAATTCACACGTGGAATTCAAGAAGGCTCTGCAATTGATTCAAATGCTAGGGTAGAAGCATGGGATATGCCTGGGTATAGTGATAAGGTAGTTATGGCTAGCGGATCATTTACTCAAGGTTCCTCTATAGAATTATCTTGCGATGGACCGATTAGAGAACCATACATTGCATATATGCAAGGATCTCTAACATATCCATACGGAAAGCTTGGTTTAATGAAAGCTGTCCAAAAAATTATGAAAGGAGGAGTTTAGATGTATACATATGATTACGGAACAACATCAGTAGATACTGGTTCTTTAGCAGTATTCGGAGCTTTATGGTTAGTTTACATGCTAGTATGCCTTGCAGTTGCTGTAGTAGCAATCATTGGTATGTGGAAAGTATTTACTAAAGCTGGTAAAGAAGGATGGAAATCACTTATCCCAGTTTACAACCTATACACATTATGTGAAATCGTTGGTGTTAGCCCATGGTGGATCTTAATCGTATTCGTTGGTGGATTAGTATGTATTATCCCAATTATCGGATGGTTAGCTTATATGGTAGCTACTGTTTACTTCGGTATTCTATTAGCTAAATCAACTGCTAATGCATTTGGTAAAGATACAGGATTTGCTGTAGGATTATATTTCTTAGCACCAATTTTCTTCTGTATCTTAGGATTTGGTAAAGCTAAATACGAAGGTGCTAACCCAATGAACGATATTATCTTCAAAAAGAAGTAAGATAAGTATTAATTAATATTAATTAATAATTAATAAAAGATTAGAATATTCTAATCTTTTTTTTCATATATTTTTATTGATCGGAGGATATATGATAAGCAAACAAAATTTATGGTTTTTAACACTATTCAGTTTAATACTAATATTAGGAGTATACTATGTAACTATGCCTAATGATTTATTAACTAAAGTAGAAAACATAGTAGAAGATAAAGAAACAAAAGAAGTTGTTGAAGAAGTAGAAGAAGAAAGTATGTTAGTAGCTATGAGAGTAAATCTAGAAGAAGAGAGGCAAGAAACAATAACTAAACTACAAAAAGATTTAACCAATGAAACAATATCTACAGAAGAAAAAAACAACATCTACGAACAATTAAAATATCTAAATGAAATACAAGGTAAAGAAGAGAAAATAGAAAAACAAATAAAAAAAGAATTAAAACTAGATTGCTTTGTAAAACAAAATAATAATAATATAGAAACAGTTTGTATATCTAATGAACATGATGAGAAAAAAGCAAATGAAATTATGCGTTTAATTCAATCTAAATATGAAAATAAAATGATTATAACTATTAAATTTCAAAAGAAATAATAGGTATATACATACAACATAATTTAAACCTAACATAATATATTTTAGGTGATTTATAATGATTCTAACTCCTAGAGAGAAAGAAATATTCAATTTATTAATAGATAATTATAATACTAAAGATATAGCTAATAGATTAGGAATAAGTGAAAAAACAGTTAGAAACCATATCTCAAATGTAATGCAAAAATTAGGAGTAAATGGTAGGGCAAGCGCAGTAGTAGAATTATTAAAATTAAAAGAATTATCTATATAACGTACTATTATAGTACGTTTTTTCATATAATTTATTGGTGATATTATGTTAAAAAGAAAAGCTTTGAGAAAAATATTTATAACTACTTTATCTATGTTAATAATACTAACTATTTATACTATTCCTACTACCCAAAAACCTAATGTATTAAGAACTAACTTAGAAATAGAAGATATTACTAATCTATCTACAGATAAAATATATTTATTAAATAAGAATAACTACTTAGTAAAAACAGATGTATTTATAGATAGTAATAAAAAAATAGAAAAGATAATCGAATATCTAACTATTAATAATAATAAAATACCAAGTAATTTAAATGGATATATTCCCAAAAATACTAAATTATTAAATTATAATATAGAATCTAATTCTTTATTATTAAACTTTTCTAAAGAATTTAAAAACTCTATCAATGAAGAAATAATGATTACTGGAATAGTTTATTCTCTATTAGAATTAACTGATATAAAAGATGTATCTATTCAAGTAGAAAATAACTTTTATAAAGATTATATTAATCTAAATAAAGATATAGGTATAAATAAAAATATAATGTATACAAATAGAAAAGAAATTAATAAGGTAGTAGTATATTACTTAGATGAAGAAGATAATTATTATGTACCAGTAACTAATTATATAAATGATAATAGAGAAAAGATAGAAATTATTATTGATAGTCTAAAAGAAACTAAAAAAGGTCTAATTAGTTATATAAGTGATAATACTAAGTTATTAAACTATCAAGAAGATAATAATTTATTAATATTAAACTTCTCAAAAGAATTAAAGAATAAAAATACTAATTCAGAAGATAAAATACTAAATACAATAAGTTATTCAGTATTTGATAATTATGATGTTAATATGGTATTATTCCAAATAGAAGGAGAAACTTATAAATATATAAAAAGATAAGTTTTTCTTTTTTTATGCTTGAATTACAAAGACTTTTGTTGTATAATCTTATTTGTCAGTTGAAATATGTCTGCGTAGCTCAGCTGGATAGAGCAATCGCCTTCTAAGCGATCGGTCAGGCGTTCGAGTCGCCTCGCGGACACCATTTTTAAAAATAAGAACCAAATGGTTCTTTTTTTATGCCTGACTATCGCTAGAAGACTATTGTATTGAGAACATTTGTTTGATATAATAAATATAGGTAAGTTATTTACGTCAGGGGAGGATAAATGAATAAAGAAAAAATGTATTTAATCAACAAACTATTTAACAACAAAGAAATAAGAACAGTATGGGATAAAGAGGAAGAAAAGTATTATATCAGTGTGGTTGATATTATTGAAGAATTAACAAAAAGTAAGAGACCACGAAAGTATTGGAGTGATTTGAAAAAGAAATTGCTTGATGAAGGACATATTGAGTTGTCCGAAAAAATCGGACAACTGAAACTAAAATCATCAGATGGGAAATATTACTTAACAGATGTATGTGATATAGAGGAAATGTTCCGTATAATAGAATCAGTTCCATCCAAGAATGCAGAGCCAATAAAACAATGGTTAGCTCATTTAGGTAGTGGGAGAATAGATGAAGTATTTGATCCATCAATTGCAGCACAAAGAGCTATAGATTTATATAGATCTAAAGGTTATGATGAAAAGTGGATTTCAAAAAGAATGCAAGGAATCCAAGATAGAAAAGGATTAACTGACGTGTGGAAAGATGGAGGTATTACTGAAGATAAAGAATATGCTATTCTAACTAATGTTTTATATAAAGGCTGGTCTGGAATGACTGCTAAAGAATATAAAGAGTTTAAAGGATTAAGAAAAGAAAATCTAAGAGATAATATGGATAGTTTAGAAGTATCTCTAACTGATATAAGTGAAGAAGTTACTAAAAGATTAGCAATAAAAAGAAAACCACAAGGATTAGAAGAAAATATAGAGGCTGCTAAAAAAGGCAGTGGAGTTGCTAAAAACACAAGAGAAGATATCGAAGAACTTCTAGGTGAAACAATTATTACAAATAAAAATAGATTAAACTATCAGTATGTAGATAATAAAGAACTAGAGTGATTTTGACTATTTTAATGAAATATGGTATAATTAAGCCGTAATGAATCAATTAGTTATTCGCGTTTCGTTACCATGAAGCACTATGTGCTGGGTTAGTAATGATGAGAACCTTAGAATCTCCTCATGAATGACAAATATACTACAGTAAATTTTGTGGTAGGTTTTGCTGTTCATGAAAGGAGGTTTTTTTATATACCACAACATATAAAAAGAAAGAGGTTAAATTATGAAAGAAAAAGAATTAGAGTTTTATGAACAAATAAAGGATTGGAGTTTCGATGAATTCGAAATAAAGACTGAAAGATTAACTGATTGGGACATGTACAAACTATTAAAAAAATTAACTGATGAAAATTCAAAAATATTAGATTTAGGAACTGGTGGAGGAGAAAAGGTATTATCAAAATATCCAACATACTTAAAAGAAGTATTAGCTGTAGACTTATCAGAAGAAATGATAAAGACTGCTACTAAGAATTTAAAGAAAACCAATAGAAAAAACATAACATTTAAAGTAATGGACAATTTGAATATGAATACTCCAAAAGAATACTTTGATGTTGTAGTAGCACGTCACACTCCGACAGATCCAAAACAAATTTATGAAACATTAAAGAAAGGTGGATACTTAATAGTTCAAGGAGTAGACATGTATGACTGTCATGAATTAAAAAGAATTTTTGGAAGAGGGCAAGCATTTCATGATAATAAGCCAATAAGTATAATTGATTATGAAAACATCTTAGATGCTAACTTCAAAGATGTAGAATTAATCCCAGTACATGAAATAGAATACTTCAAAGACAGAGAAACATTATACAAGTTTTTATTAAAAGTCCCAATACTAGATGACTTTTCAGAAGAAGAAAATGATGTAATGGATCACTACAAAACATCATTAGAAATAGACAAATTAGATGAATACATAAAAAGAAACACATATTCTGAAGGAATAAAACTACAAAGAAGATTATATGGAATAATCGCAAAAAAATAGAGTAGATTTTTATCTACTCTTTTTGTATAATAATATTAGGTGATAAGATGAAAGTACTTTTGTACACAGAAAATTTTGAAAGAGTAAAGAATAGTGGGTTAGGTAGAGCTATAGAACATCAAATGACAGCTCTAACTAATGAGAAAATTGAATATACTACAAATCCTAAAGATGATTATGATATTATGCATATTAATACATGGTTCTTAAAATCATACTTTGTAGCTAAGAAAGCTAAGAAAAAAGGAAAGAAAATAGTATATCATGCTCATTCAACAGAAGAAGATTATAGAAATGGATTTATCCTAGCAAAACAAACATCTAAATTAATTAAATGGTGGTTAATAAAATGTTATTCTCTAGGAGATTTAATAGTAACTCCAACAATCTATTCTAAGAGATTACTAGAAGGATATAAAGGATTAGAAAATAAAAAGATATATGCTATATCTAATGGTATAGATTTAAGTTTCTTTGAAGCTAATAAAAAATATGGAGAAGACTTTAGAAAAAAATATGGATATACTAAGAAAGATAAAGTAATAGTAGGTATAGGTTTATATATTGAAAGAAAAGGTATAGTAGACTTTGTAGAATTAGCAAAAAGAATGCCTGAATATAAATTTATTTGGTTTGGATATTCTCCACTAGCTGTAGCTACTGCTCCAGTAAGAAAAGCAGTTAATACAAAATTACCTAATCTAACATTCGCAGGTTATGTAGAAAAAGAATGGATAAGAGCTGCACTAAATGGATGTGATTTATATGTATTCCCAACATTAGAAGAAACAGAAGGAATCCCAATCATAGAAGCAATGTCTTGTAAAACACCTGCTATTGTAAGAGATATTCCAATCTTTGATGAATGGTTAGTAGATGGTAAGAATATGTATAAAGCAAAAGATGTAGATGCATTTGAAGATAAAATTAAAAAGATAATTAATAAAGAATTACCTGATGTAACAAATAAC
>JAFZPS010000035.1 GCA_017550205.1 Bacilli bacterium
TAACAGCTGAAAGTCTAATAATTTCTGGTCTAGTTCCAACTATTATTAATAATTTTAATTTTCCATTTTCTTTCCATTTAATATCTTCGTATTCTGTTTTCATATTTATCTCCTTTAAAAAATTAAATAATATTTTACTATTATTTAATTATTCTTCTATATGTATCAGGTCTATTTTCATCAAATAATTCATTACACCACATACAAAGTATCATTTCATCATCACCAATATTTTCAATATTATGTGAATATCCTACTGGGATTGTGACAATCTTAATATTTGTATCATCTACAATGAATTCATGTCTTGAACCATCTAGTATTGATTCAAATGTAATTTTTGCTTTACCTTTAACTACAATGAATCTTTCCATCTTAGTATGATGATAATGGTTACCTCTAACTATTCCAGGTTTTGAAGTTGAAATTGAGAATTGCCCTGCAGATAGTGTTCTCACTAATTCAGTGAATGAACCTCTTTCATCTGTATGTTTAACAGTTTCTGTTTCATCTTTATCTAATGGCATATATGATACAAATGTAGCAAATAGTTTTTTGGTAAAGTCATCACCTGTACTTGGTACATAGATTGAACTCATATCTTTTTTAAATTCATTTAATAATTCAACTATTCTACCTAATGTAACTTTATATCTAGGATTAATGTAATAGATTCCATCAACTTGTTCTATTTCATCTTCTTTACCTTTTAATAAATCTAACATTGTATAACATATATCATCTATATATATTAGTTCTAATTCTTTATTTGGGTCATCTACTCTAATATCTAAATCATTAGCTATATTATTACAAAAAGTAGCTACTACTGAATTATAATTTGGACGGCACCATTTACCAAAAACATTATGGAATCTAAATACATAACTATTCTTTACATTTTCTTTAATATAATCTTCAGCCATTTTTTTAGATTTACCATAGTCATTATCTAATGCTGCTTGAATAGATGATGAAATCATTAATTTTACTTCAGGATTTTCTTTATTTATTAAATCTACTAATGATTTTGTTAAATCAAAATTACCTTCATAAAATTCTTTAGTTTCTGTAGGTCTATTTACTCCTGCTAAGTGGAATATAAAATCAATATCTTTGATGTTATCTTCTACTATTTTAAAATTATCATCTTTATCAAACTTAATAACTTCAACATCTTCAAGTTCACTTAAATGAGATGTTAAGTTTTTTCCTATGAAACCATTTGAACCAGTTACTAATACTTTCATATTTCACCTACTTATTTTTTATTGCTGCTTTTACTTCTTCTTTGCTTAACTTATTATCTTTATTCTTATCAGCTTTTAAGATTTTTGTACCCATACTTTCTAATTTTTCTACTGTTTTCTTTTCATCTGTAGAATCTACTAATCTCTTAGCTAATTCTTCTTGTACATAATCTGTAGTTAATAATTTTTTAACTACTCCATCGACATCAAGTCTCTTAGTATTGTGTGATGTATAAGCTTCATCAGCCATTGTTTCTACTTTACCTTTAACTACAAACTTATCATAGTTTAAGTCTCTATTATCAGCAGCAACACGGTAATAATCTCCCATATCTTCTGCTCTTAATCTTTCTTCTCTTGTCATTAATGTTTCATATAATTTTTCACCATGACGTGTTCCAATTATTCTAGTTCCTGTATCACCAAATAATTTTTGAACACCTTTTGCAAGATCTCCTATTGTTGAAGCGTCTGCTTTTTGAATAAATAAATCTCCAGGATTTGCATGTTCAAAAGCAAATTGTACTAAGTCTACTGCTTCATCTAAATTCATTAAGAATCTTGTCATGTTAGGATCTGTAATTGTGATTGGATGTCCATTTTTGATTTGTTCAACAAATAATGGAATAACACTACCACGAGATGCCATAACATTACCATATCTAGTACAACAAATAACTGTTTTACCTCTTTGTGCTGCTACTCTAGCATTTGCAAAGATAACTTTTTCCATCATTGCTTTTGATGTACCCATAGCATTAATTGGATATGCTGCTTTATCTGTTGAAAGACATACTATTCTTTCTACACCTTCAGCTATTGCTGCATGAAGTACATTATCAGTACCAATTACGTTTGTTCTTACTGCTTCCATTGGATAGAATTCACATGATGGTACTTGTTTTAATGCAGCAGCATGGAATATATAATCTACTCCTACCATTGCATCTTGTACGCTTTGTATATTTCTTACGTCTCCAATATAAAATTTAACTTTTTCATATAAATCAGGATGATTAGCTTGTAATTCATGTCTCATATCATCTTGTTTCTTTTCATCTCTTGAAAATATTCTTATTTCTTTTAAATCACTATCTAGGAAATGTTTTAATACAGCATGTCCAAATGATCCTGTTCCTCCTGTGATTAATAATGTTTTTCCTTTAAATTTATTCATACTTACTTCCTCCATTAATTCATTTGTTTATTATAATATTCATCACAAATTTCTTCTGTATCCCCTACTTTAACTATTTTACCATGTTCAATCCATACTACTCTAGTACATAGTTCTTTGATTGTTTCTAATGAGTGTGAAACATATAATACTGTAGTTCCACCTTTAATTAAACTCATCATTTTCTTTTTACTCTTTTCTTGGAATTTAATATCCCCTACTGAAAGTATTTCATCAACTATTAATATTTCTGGATTAACAATTGTTGCAATTGAGAATGCTAATTTAGCAATCATACCTGATGAAAAATTCTTAATTGGTACGTTTAAGAAATCTCTTAATTCTGAGAATTCTACTATTTCCTCAAATTTCTCATCTATTAATTTCTTAGAGTATCCTAAGATTGCTCCATTTAAATAGATATTTTCTTTAGCAGTTAACTCATGGTCAAATCCTGCACCTAATTCAATCATTGGTGATACTACACCATTTACTGTAACTTTACCTGTTGTTGGTTTTATTACACCACTTACTATTTTAAGAAGTGTTGATTTACCAGCTCCGTTTGATCCAATCAATCCAACTACTTCACCAGGTTTAATATGTAAATCTATGTCTTTTAAGGCCCAGAAAAATTCTTTTTTCTTTTTATTTCTTTTAAAACTAAGTATATTTATAAAAGCTTGTTTCAAAGAGAAATCTTTTTCTACACCTAAATTGAACTTCATAGAAACATTTTCTAACTTTATCAACTTAATACCTCCTTATTATATATAATAAATAAATTTATTTTGATTATGTTTAAATACTAATCCACCTATTAATAATGAACCTATACCAATAAGTCCTATAATAACTAAATTAGTTACTGATGGTGCATTACCATATAATACTATTTGTCTTGCGGCATCTAATAATCTATATAATGGATTAAATCCCATTATTGTTTGTAAATCTTTTGGAAGTATTTCAACACTATAGAATACTGGTGTTAAGTAATTCCAGATTGTTATTATAATTCCATAGATATATATTATATCTCTTAGGAATACTGAGATACACGATAATAGTAATCCCATACCTAAACTAAATAAGAATAGGCATATAAATACATAAGGTAATATTAAATAATATATATTAAAGTTACATGGATATTGTCCTAAACCAACATTTGATAATAGGATAATTCCTAACCAAGGAATAAGTGTTAATACAAAGTTTATTAATACAAATAAACATTTTGATATTGGGAAAATGTATTTTGGTATATAAACTTTATTTATTAGTGAAAAGTTACTTACTACTGATATCATAGCTGAACTTGTTGCTTCACTAAAGTAGTTAAACATTATTAAACCTGTCATTAAGTATACCAAGTAGTTTATTCCTTCAACTTTAAACTTAAACATTTGAGAGAAAACTACAGCCATAACAGCCATCATCAATACTGGATATAATAAACTCCATACAATTCCTAATACACTTCTTTTATATTTAACTTTAAAATCTCTTATTACTAATTGTTGCATTAAAAATGAATATTTTTTAACATTTATCAAAATACTCTTAATCATTTTTATCCTCCTTGCCATAACTAGTATAACACAATACTATTTTTTTGACTATATTTTAAAACTTCCAATACATTTTAATTAATAATTTATGAGTTTCTATAATCCTTTTTAAGATATTTCTCTTCTTTAAATATTTATTTTTCTTCCAATTAGGGAAATATTTATTTAAATGATCAAAAGATTTATTTAGAAAGTCGTTTGCTAAGCTTTTATCTTTTTGATTTCTTTGTTGAAGATTATATCTAGATAATAATTGAATATTTAAATATTCTAATTCATCATAAACATTTATATCTTTATATATATCATTAGTTTGTTTTAATACTTCTAAAATATCAAATACTCTTTTATCCATAGATGTTGTTTCACTATTATCATGGATTCTATAGAAATATATATAGTCATTACATTTTACTGTTTTCTTAGAATTCTTTATAGCATTAGCAGTAAATGGTACATCTTCATATTTATATTCTTCTGAGAAATTAACAGTTAATATATCTTTATTAAATAATTTTCCACAAGGACCTAGTGGTATTTTAAAAGTTTGTGTTTTATTATTTTCTAAGTTACCTTCTGGAAAATTAATTTCATCTTTAGTTAAACTATTATCATCTTTTAATCTAAGCATATTTCCAACTACTATATCTGCTTTTTCTTCTATTGCTTTTTTATAAAGATTTTCCATAGCATCTTTAGCTATATAGTCATCACTATCTAAGAAGAATATATATTTACCATGAGCTTCTTTTAATCCACGATTTCTAGTTTTACCTATACCATTATTCTTAGTAGTAATAAATTTAATTCTTTTATCTTTATATTTTTCTACTATTTCTTTTGTATTATCAGTTGATCCATCATTTATAATTATTATTTCTATTTCTTTTTTTGTTTGATTAATAACTGAATTTATACATTCTTCTATATAAGAAGCAGCATTATATGCTGGTATTATTATACTAATATCATTTTTCATTATTTATCTTCCTCTTTAATTATATATACAGGTCTATTCTTTACTTCTAAATGTATCTTAGCTAAATAGTTACCCATTACACCTAAGAAGAATAATTGTATTCCTCCTAAGAATAATACTATACAAGCAAGTGATGGCCATCCACTTACTGGATCACCATAAACAATTGTTTTTACTATGATAAAGATTATAGCAATGAAAGCTATAAAACAGAAAAATAATCCTATATATGTAGATAATAATAAAGGTGCTACTGAAGATGAAGTTATTCCTTCCATAGCATATCCTATTAGTTTTCTTAAATTAAATTTAGATTTACCTACTTTTCTATTTGGAGCTTCATAACTAATCCATTTAGTATTAAATCCAACATAATCAAACATACCCTTCATGTATCTATTGTATTCATTCATTGAAAGAATAGCATCTACCCTTTGTCTTGTCATTAAACGGAAATCTCTAGCACCTGGTTTTTCTTTAGATTTAGCTAATTTAGTAATTAATCTATACCACATGCCAGTGAATAGTTTTCTAATTATACTATATCCTTCATGAGACTTAGTATATAGGGCACAACAATCATAATACTCTTCTTTTAAATAATGATACATTGTCTTTAACATTTCAGGTGGATCTTGTAGATCTACATCCATGAATGCAACATAGTCACCTTTAGCTTTCTTAAGACCA
>JAFZPS010000036.1 GCA_017550205.1 Bacilli bacterium
AGTATATCGAAGTGGAGAAAATGAATATTTCTTAAATGGCGAAAAATGTCGATTAAAAGATATTACTAATTTACTTATGGATACAGGTATGGGTAAAGAGTCATTTAATATTATTTCTCAGGGTGAAGTAGAAAAAATACTTAGTAATTCTGCATACGATAGAAGAGTTATATTTGAAGAAGCTTCAGGTATATTAAAATATAAAAAGAGAAAAGAAGAAGCTCTTAGAAAATTAGATAGAACTCACAATAATATAGATAGAGTAAATGATATTATTACTGAATTAGAGATGCAAGTAGGGCCTTTAAAAGAACAAAGTATAAAAGCTAAAGAGTATTTAGAAAATAAAAAAGGTCTAGATAAATATGAAGTAGCACTTCTTGCATACGATATAGAAAATTTAAATAACGAAGTAGAAAATACTAAGAAGAGAAAAGAAAAAGTAGATAGTGATATTCAAACTATTTATAATGAATCTAGTAAGAGTGATGCTAGAAATTTAGATACTTCTAATAAGTTAAGTAAATTAGAAAATGAAAAACAAGAATTAAATACTAAGTTATTAAAAGTAACTGAAGAAAAAGAAAAGATATCTAGTGAAAGAGAATTATTAAAAGAAAGAAGTAAAACTACTAAGGAAGAAAATGTTATTAAAGATGAAATTAGAGTTGCTTTGGATAATAAAGAACGCCTTTCTAGTAGTATATCTATAATAGAAGAAGATATTAAAGTAATAGTTAATAATAGTGCTAAACTAGATAATGAATCTATAGAAGTAGAAAAAGAACTACAAAGTTTGAAATTAAAGAAGAATATGTTAAATAATGATTATTCTAGTCATAATCAAGAATATATCTCTACTATGCATAAAATAGATAATTTAAAGATAGAAATAGATCAAAATGGTGATATGCCTAATAGTGTTAGAAAAGTACTTAATAATACTAGTTTAACAGGAATTCATAATACTATTGGTAATATATTAACTACTGATGAAAAGTATGTTAAAGCACTTAATACTGCAATTGCTTCTAATAAGAACTTTATTATTACTAAAGATGAAGATAGTGCAAAACGTGCTATTAATTATTTAAAAGATAATCATTTAGGAAGAGCTACATTCTTTCCATTAAGTGTTATTAAAGAAAGATATATTGATTCTGAAAGTTTAAGTATCTTAAAGAATAGCCCTGATTTCTTAGGAGTTATGTCTGATTTAGTATCATACAATAGAGAATATGATTCTGTTATTAGAAATCAATTAGGAATTGTGGTAGTAGCTACTGATATGGATAGTGCTACTAGACTTTCTCATATGATTAAAGCTAAATATAAAATAGTTACTCTTGAAGGAGACCAAGTTAATGTAGGTGGTTCTTTAACTGGTGGATCAGTTTATAATGGTAAGAGTACAGTCATTCTAAAACAAGAATTAAGACATTTAGAAGAAAAGTGCAATCTATTAAAACTTGAAGAAGAAGAAATTTCTAAAGAATTATTAGATAATACTAATGTAATTAGTAAAATAGAAGAGAAGTTATTTGGTTTAAGTAAAGAAAAAGTAGCTTTAAAAGAATTACATGATACTAAGAATAATGAATTAAATAGTATTAAAGAAAAATTAGAATTAACTAAGAAAGAATATGATTCACTAAAAACTATTAGTAATAATTCTGTAAGTAAGAAAGAAGAAGAATTAATTAAATTATTCCATGAGAAAGAATCAGAAAAAGAAAAGATTGAGATTAAATTAAAATCACTTAATAAAGAGATTAGTGATTTAAAAGAAAAACAAGAAAAAGATTTAGCAGATGATAAGTTAAAGAATAGTGAATTACGTAATTTAGAAAAAGAATCTCGTGAAGCAGAAATCTTTATTAATAGAAGTGATGTTAAACTAGATAATATGTTAGAGATACTTGCAACTGACTATGAATTGACTTATGAAAAAGCAAAGGCTGACTATGTACTTGATATTGAACCTGATGAAGCAAGAACACTTGTTAATAAATATAGAGCTAATATTAAACGTATTGGTATGGTTAATTTAGATGCTATTGAAGAGTATGAAAAAGTAAATACAAGATATGAATTCTTAACTAATCAAAGAGAAGATTTATTAAATGCAGAAAATACACTTTTAGAAATCATGAATGAGATGGATGATGTAATGAAAGAGGAATTTGCTAATACATTTGAACTTATTAGAGTAGAATTCCAAAAAGTATTTAAAGAGTTATTCAAAGGTGGAAAAGCAGACTTAAAATTAACTAATCCAGAAGATATATTAAATACTGGAGTAGATATAGTTGCTTCTCCTCCAGGAAAGAAACTTACTACTATTACATTACTTAGTGGTGGAGAAAAAACATTAACTGCAATTAGTTTATTATTTGCGATACTTAATGTTAGAGCTGTACCATTCTGTATCTTTGATGAAGTAGAAGCTGCACTTGATGAAGCTAATGTTGCTGGATTTGGTGATTACTTAGCTAATTATAGAGATAAGACACAGTTCTTAATCATTACACATAAAAAGAAAACTATGGAATATGCTAATACTTTATATGGTATTACAATGCAAGAATCTGGTGTTTCTAAACTAGTTAGTGTTAAATTAGAACAACATGAGGAATTTTTATAAGATAAAAAAATAAAAAGATAATTAAGTTTATCTTTTTATTTTTTGTATTCTTTCTTCTGTGTTATCTTTTTCTACTTGTTTAGCAACATTATTTATGTAATGTGCAAGTCCATGTAGTTTTTCTATTTTTTCTTCATTAAGAGGAATTTTTTTCTTTTTACATACATTTTCATATTCAGTGGCAAAGTCAAATATTGCTCTTTGTAATTTACTTATATTCCATTGATAGGCATTCATTTGATAGTGTTCTTCAATTTTTGTGTAATGTAGGGTATCTATTGCATATAAGTTTTCACCATCAAATATTAAATTTCTCCATGCCATATCAACTGTTAATATATTATTTTCTGATAATTTATAAATATCTTCTATAAATGGTACTAAGGCATCTTTTATTTTATCTATATTTGGAAGAATTCCAGCGTGTAATCTTCTTTCACTTATTTCATTTCGCATATATCTTGTTTTAGAGGCAAATATTTTATTATCATATATATAAATTTCTTCAGGAAATAAAAAAGACTTTAAATCAATTTCATCATTATAAATACTCTTTTCATCATAAGTTGTATTGAAATGATTATTAAGTACTTTATATACATAATCATCTATTTGATAACATATGCTTTCGTATCCATCACCAATTCTTTTGGCTTGAGTACATTTTTCAATTAATTTAATTTTTTCTTTTTTGTTAAATTCTATTATTGCTGACATGTTGTTGCTCCTTGATTAAGTATATTATTTTTTTATTTTTTGTACTTTTTTAGTATCTAATTCTTCTTGGGTATCTATTGTTATTCTATTAATATAATTGATTAAGTCTTCACATTCATCTAAATGAATTTCTTCTTTAGATATACCATATATTTCACATGCCATTTTACAATCTAATATAAAACAATTTATTGCTTTTTTTAATAAATCAATATTATCTAAATAAGTATATTCATCAACGATATCATAATCTAGTGTATCTATTGCATAGAACTTTTCTCCATCAAATAACAAATTACGTTTAGCAAAATCTATTGCGACTACATTATTTCTTGAAAGTATATAAATATCTTTTATGAGTATTTTTAGTGCTTCTTTAATTTTATTTATATCTGGAATAATATGTTGACGTAATAAAGATATTTTTAATACATCCTCTACATATGGAGTTGTTTTATAGGCAAATACATAGTTTTCTTTTCCGTATGTATAGATTTCTTCTGGAAATAAAAATGATTCTAATTTTAAATCATCTTTACAGATAGGATTATGAGTATATTTTTCTAATTCATATACTGGATCATATATTTTATATACATCATTCTTGACTAAGTAACATTCACCTTCAGCACCAGTACCAATTAAATTATTCTTTCCCCAATTATTTTTTAGTTTTTTTGCTTCTTCTTCAGTAAAGTTTAATATTACTGACATAATTAATCCCCCCTTTGAATTAATTATATTCCGCGCATTGTTTCTTTTCCTTTATATGGATTTTTAGGATCTATATGATCAGTGAATAAAATGCCATTTAAATGATCTAATTCATGTTGGAAACATATAGCTAATTCTTCACGAGCTCTAACATGGATTTTTCTTCCTTCCATGTCATATGCTTCCATAGTAACTCTTGCGTATCTTGGAACAATACCTTCTACAGGACGATTAACTGATAGGCATCCTTCTCCTTCTTCTACATAGATTTGTTCCATAGAATTACTAATTATTTTTGGATTTATTAATATATAAGTTTCAAATTCTTTTTTCTCATCATCTGGTCCACTTATTTCATTAACTACAACAAAGTATCTTTTTAAGATTCCTAGTTGAACTGCACTCATTCCCATACCAGGACGTAAGTTATATTTTTCTGCTAGTTCATCTATTTGACTATCATGTAGATATTTAATCATAATATCTATTGTTTCTTTATCTTCTTTAGTTAAAGGAAAAGTAACTTCTTTAGAAATTTGTCTTAATACTTTATTTTTTTCGTCTAATATATCACATGTTTTTAACACTAGTACCACCTCAACGCCTATATTTTACCACAAAATTAAAAAAAGAGCAATGTTAATTGCTCCATCTAGTACCAATAATTATTACTAATAGAATAAATAATACTAATATAATAGCATAGTTATTATTGTTGTTTGTCATAGGGTAGTAGTAAGTGTTTGTGTTAGGACAAGTACTTCCTCCTTGATAATAATACATAAGATACCTCCTTTACTTATCTAATATAAAGTATGTTAATTTACATATTTTGTGAGGGATAATTAATATAATTACTTATTTTTGTGATATATTTATTATAGAAGGGTGAATATGTATGAAAAAGGTAATTAAATATATAGATAAACCATTATTCTTTGTAACATTAGCTTTATTTATCTTTGGACTTATAATGGTATTTTCTGCTTCTAATGTTACTGCTTATATGACTCATGCAGTTAGTCCTTATAATTATTTTATTAAACAAGGTGTTTTCTTATTAGTAGGATTTGTATTGTTCTTTTTTATGATTAAGTTTAATACTAGAAGTTATGGTATGTTTTCTAAAGGTTTATTAGTAATATCTATTGTTTCATTAATTGCTTTATTAATATATGGTACTGCACAGAATCAAGCAGTAAGTTGGTTTGACTTAGGACCTTTTAGTATTCAACCTAGTGAGTTTATTAAAGTTATAACAATAGTATTCTTAGCTGATTATTATGAAAAAAATATTAAAAGATTAAATAGTTGGGGTAGTAGTTTATTTCCAATAGGTGTGTGTGCTTTAATAGCTGGTTTAATATTTATACAACCTGATTTAGGTACTACAATAATTTATTCTTTAGTAGTTGGTATTATATTTATAGCTGTTCCTATTAATAAGGAAATTAAATATAAAACATGTTTTGCAATAGTAGGTTTATTAGGTTTTGGTTCTTTGGTTTTATTTGGTGCAGGTAAAGGTGTTTTACTTGAAAGACAAGTTAAAAGATTTAATTTTACTAATCCTTGTTCAAGAATACTAGATACTGGTAATCAAGTATGTAACTGTTATATAGCTATTAATAATGGCGGATTAACTGGAGTAGGGTTAGGTAATTCTACACAAAAATATTTATATTTACCAGAACCATATACAGATTTTATATATGCAATTATAGTTG
>JAFZPS010000037.1 GCA_017550205.1 Bacilli bacterium
ACGATACCAGTACCATCTTCCATAGTTACATAGTTATCACATGTTACTATGAATGATTTCTTATTACTTGGTACTTCAAGTATTGGCATTAATTGTTCATACTCTCTGTTTTCTAAATCTTTACCTTTATATTCTTCTACTACTTCATAGTCTTCACCTAATACTTTATCTGCTAAAGCTTTAGCTAAGATAAAGTTATATCCTTTAGATAAACATTTAACATAAGTTTCTTCAGGATTAACACATAATGCTATATTAGACATTAATGTCCATGGAGTAGTTGTCCAAACTAAGTAATAAGTATTATCTTCATCTTTTGCTTTGAATGGAACATATACTGTATTAACAGTTATTTCTTTATAACCTTGAGCTACTTCATGTGAAGCAAGTCCTGTTCCACATCTAGGGCACCAAGGAACAATCTTTAATCCATCATAGATATATCCATCATCAAATATCTTCTTTAAAATCCACCATTCAGTTTCAATGTAATTATTATCATATGTTACATATGGGTGCTCTAAATCGATGAATTGTCCCATTTCTTTAGTAAACTTAGTAAAGAATTTTTCATTCTTCCAAACACTTTCTCTACACTTTTGGTTGAATTCTTTAATACCATATTTTTCAATATCACCTTTACCATTGAATCCTAATTCTTTTTCTACTTGAACTTCTACTGGTAAACCATGAGTATCCCATCCAACTTTTCTAACTACTTTATACCCTTGCATTGATTTATATTTACAAACAGTATCTTTAATTAGTTTAGCTAACATATGGTGAATTCCAGGCATACCATTAGCTGTTGCTGGACCATCATAGAATACATATTTTTTATCTTTTCCTTCTAAGCTTCTTTCAAATATTTTTTCTTTTTCAAAATACTCACTATATTTCTTTTCTATTTCATTAATTTTTCCTTGTTCTAGTTTTTTAAATTCCATGTTTATTCCTCCTAACTAAATATTACATAACTGTAATACATTGCAAAAATTATTAAAAATAATATTCCTTCTTTTTTACTAATCTTATAATCATTATATGAAAACATAAATAATAATGCCGATGCAATTATCATTACTGATATATCAACATAACTAAAATTAATTATTCCTACTCCTCCAAGTAAACTTGTAGGTATTCCTATTACCATTCCTATATTAAATATATTAGATCCTACTACATTACCTATAGCTATATCATATTCTCCTTTACGAGTAGCTGTAATACTTGTTACTAATTCTGGAAGAGATGTTCCTAAAGCTATTATTGTTAATGATATGAGTCTTTCTGTAACTCCAATTGATTTAGCAATTAAACTTGCATTATCTACTACAAAGTTACTTCCTAGTATTATTCCTATTAAACCAAGTAATGTATATATAATTGATTTAAATATTGGTAATTTTTTTTCTTCTTTTGGTTCTTCTTTATCTATTTTCTTCTTAGATATTGAGATTAAATAATATATAAATATTGAGAAGAATAAAAGTAAGATTATTCCATCACTTCTAGTAAATGCATTATTTACTGTCTTATCAAATATATGATCTGATAGAAGTACTGCAAAAAGAGTTGTTATTAACATTGTAATTGGTAATTCTTTTTTTATTGTATTATTCTTTACAACAAGTGAATGAAATACTGCACTTAATCCTATTATCAGTAATATGTTTAATATATTACTTCCTATGACATTTCCTAATACTATATCTCCGTTACCAGATATAATTGATTTAATACTTACTGCTAATTCTGGAACACTAGTACCAAATGCTACTATAGTTAAAGCTATAAGCATTTTAGATACTTTTAGATTTGTAGCTATTCCACTAGCTCCATCTACAAATAAATCCGCTCCTTTTATCAGTATTACAAATCCTAATATCAATAAAAATATGTTTAGTATCATAGCATCACCCTTTTTATTATATTATGAACAAGAAAAATAAAAAGAACTTCAATCCCTAAGGACGAAGTTCTCGTGGTACCACCTTAATTTGTAAGTAAAACTTACCTCTATACTATAACGCGTCACCGTATTTATCTTATCCATAAATAGCACTTGAAAGTGATCTAAGTATTTCTTCATTACCTGTTTTCACCTCACACAGGCTCTCTACAAAATTCAAAATACTCCGTCTTTCGCATTTGCTTTACGCACATTAATATAACATATTTATATTATTTTTACAACTATTTTTCTAATACTTTTTGTTTTTCTATTGGTGTTCCAAATTTTGGAATATAATATTCATCTACACAGTTTTCTACTGGTACTGTATTTACGTATAATATACAAGAACCACCATTTCTTCCAAGGTATCTACCATATGCTTCTGTTGCAATACCAACTGCTTCATATCCTTCAACTGAATCTATTTGTGTTCTTGGACCATCTATAGAGATAGGCATTACAATGATATGTTGATATGTATCATATGAATTTTCTCCATAAGAAGTTATTTCATAATCTACTGGAGTACCAAAATTATTATATGAATATTTACCTTTAGAATCAACTGAAGTAGCATTAGCTTTTACTTCAACAACATTTTCAAATAATATATATCCAGCATAATACATATCTAAAAGTCTACCATATGTTGATGCACTAATTCCTACTGGTTTATAACCTGGATGTCCTTCAAATACTTTTGGAGATCCTATAGGGTCATCTATACCAACTGCAACTATATGTTCTCCTGGAGCAAATGTTACTTCAAGAAGATCTTCATCATATTCTACAGTAGTTTCAAAATATTCTTCTAAATCTCCCTCTGTTTCATTATCTATATTATCATTCATAGATAAAGTTTCATATGGTTGTCCATTATCTGGTTTTGGTGTAAAACAAGCTTTTAAAAGCAGTATTATAGCAAGGCTTATTACTCCACTTATAAATATTTCAGTTAATGATTTGCTTCTAGAACTCATTAAATCCCCTTCTTTCAAAAGTGGATATATTATACTACAAAATCAAAAAAAAAGCAAGATTTCTTGCTTTTATTCATCCTCTAATTTTAATATTTCTATTTCTTCTACTACGGCCATTTGTTGTTCCATAATAGATTTTAATTTTCTTTTAAAGATTCTCATATTTCTTTCTAAGGTATCAGCTTGTAGTTCTATTTTTTCTGCTCTTAGAAGGGCTTCGTTAACAATTCTTGATGCATTATGTTTAGCATCATTAACAATCATATCACTTTCTTCTCTAGCCATTCGTTTAATATTATCTCCTGTTTCTTCAGCTCTTACGATTGCACTTTTTAGATTGTCCTCTATTTCTCTATAGTGTTGTAATTCTTTTTTTAATTCTTCTATTTCAGCATTTTGTTTTCTTACTCTAGTAATAATTCCTTCTGTTTCTCTTATTACATCACCAACAAACTGATTTACTTCATTACGATTATATCCATTAGCTTCATAACTAAATTTTTCCATATAATCACCTCATAATGAGTTATTTAATTTTAAAAGAAATCTTCTTCATCTTCCTTACTATCTTTTTTACCTCTTGCAGATTTAGCATTATCTTCACTAATGTTTCCTTCTACATTTACATTATTAGGTGTACATAAGAATATTCCTCCACCCAATTTTTGTAGATCACCACCAATTGCATAAATAGTTCCATATAAGAAATCTACTATTCTCTTTGCTTGGTCTGGTGTTACTCTTTTTAAATTAACTACTACAGCACTTCTATTTTTTAAGTAGTCTGCGATTTGTTGACTTTCTGAATATGCACGTGGTTCTAGTAATATCATTTTAGAACCAGCTATACCGTTTTGTTCACTATATTCTTCTTTTGATGTTTTATAGTATGCATCTTCTCCTGCTTCTTCTACATTATCATCATTTCCACCGAATAATCCTTTTAATTTATCTTTCATATTTTCCTCCATATTATTTCATTATATTATATTAATTATTTTATCATATATATTTAGTTATCTACAATAATATTTACGTATTGTTTACACTTTATATTACTTGATTATTGTCAATAAGTGTTGGTTGTTGTGACTGAGCATAATGTGTTTGTACTGTTTGCTCCATTATTCTTCCAACTTCACTTGATGAAGGTGTTTGTGGTGTATTACTTGGTGAAGTTTGTTCTTGCTTATACCATACAGTTTTTAAATCAACATTATTTGATAATGGTGTTGGACTAGGTAATTCTAAATGCATTACTGTTGGTACTTTAAATGCTTGACCAAATGCTATACAATTCCCTGGTTTTAAATTTTTTAACTGTAATACTACTTCTTCTGATATATTAGGTATCATTTCTTTTATGTATTTTAAATCAACAGGATGAGCTGTTCTTAATATAATAAAGTTAGCACATTGTGATACACATGTATCTGATAATTCACTAGGTCTTTGTGTAATAAGAGCTAAGAATATACCATATTTTCTTCCTTCTTTAGATATACGTTCAAATATGTTATAACCTAATAATTCTACATCTATATCTTTTTGAACATAACGATGTGCTTCTTCAATAATTATGTGATAAGCATGAGAACCTCTTGGTACAGTTTCACTTGCTTTTACAAATAGCATCTTTGAAATTATTTTTGTAATAACTTTTGCTATTCTATCATCTACATAATTTATATTAAAATTAATTATTTGAGCTTTTTCATTATTTATTCTTATTAATTTATCAATATATTCATCTCTAGTTACATATTCTGGATATGTAAAGTATTCTTTATTATCACCAGTAGCTAAAGTATGAAGTCTGACACTTAATACGTTAGCTGTATCAAATACTTTATTACTTTTAAGAATACCTTCACTAATTAGAGAGAAATCCATTGCTTCTTCTAAGTCATTTAGTGTATAAAATTTATTTAATTCATCTTCTGGTATTTCTAGACTATCTTCTAAAATATATGTTCTTATGAATTCAACAACAAGTTCCATTTCTTGCATTTTACCTGTTTTATCAATATATAAACATTGTTTAAATGTTCTTATATAACCAGGTTGAACTATTTGTGTTTCTAGATTTAATGTAGGAGTATTGAATTTAGTTAGTACACCTACTACTTGATCTCTTATTTTAGTTGAATCTGCTCCACTTAATAATATATCTTGTAGAGCGCGTGCTATAATATCATTTTTTCTTTTAATTACATTTTCACTAGTACCAGTAAGTATTGGAACTAATTTTAATGTTTTTTCTATAATTGGTAATTGTGTAGGACTAGTAGCATCTAATAATAATGCTAAGTCATCTACATCTAATAACCAAATTGGTATTCTAAGTATTTCTGTATCTGGATTTAATATATTTGTAGTATATGATTTATAATTTAGTTTTGGATTTATTGTGTGTAATTTAGAGAAAGCATTATTATATTCTCCATATGCATCAAAGAAGAACATACTTGAGTTTAATGGTGGATTATCTGTAGCTGTATATAATTTTTGTAGTATTGATGCTATTCCACTACTTTTTCCACTACCAGTATTTCCTATTATAGTAAAATGACTATTAAAGAATTCATTTATAGCTACATTTATTCTATATCCTTGATATATATTACTTATACCAAAGTTTGTATATCCAAATTGTAATTGTTGTTTTCCATATAATAATTCTAATTCTTCTGATTTTATAATTCTAATAGTTGATTTAAAGGATGGTTTTATACTACTACCAGGAGTAAATATATTATTTTTTATTTCACCAACTATGTTTGCAGTCATAATAGTTTGATTAGTATTAACTATTTCTGCAACTACTTTTCTATCTGTACCGTCTTCAAAAATAACGTGTAAATTAATTAAATTAGGTTGTTGATTAATATCAATATCTAGTTTAATTATTACACTATTATCAATAATTTCCTGTATTCTTCCTAGCATAGCCTTCACCCTTTATTCTACTATATAATAGTATATCAAATATTTAAAGAAAAAAAAAGAAAGTTTTTGATTTTTCTTTCTATTTTATATAAATTGCTCCACTAGCATTATCTCTTCCTTTAAAAGGAACTACATAATTAGCAGTAAACTTTCTTTTCAATGTTATTGGTATTTTTAATTTTTGATCTACATAAACAGCTTCATTTATAATGGCATTTAATAAGCATTCTTTCTTTGTTTTTCTTATTAATGTTTTTATCTTAGTATCAGTAATCATATCTGTAACTCCATCTGTTAGCAAGAAAATCATATCATAATCATTATCTATTATTTTAGTTGATACTGTACATAGTTCATCACAAATACCAATACATGCAGTTATAACATTATTATTTGAAAAGAATCTTAAATGATCTTTTTTAACTCCACCAAATTTATGATACATCCAAACATCAGAATCATCTTCAGTTACTTGAATTAGTTTTCTGTTTTTATAAATATAAGCTCTTGAATCTCCTACATTAAATATAATTGTTTTTTTCTTATTTACTATGGCTAATGTTAGTGTAGTACCAAGTTTATCTTTACCATATTTTTTTATTAGATTTTTATTTAGTGTTTTAATATATTTTGTTAGTAAACTAATTACTTTATCATTATCATTTAATACTTTTATATCTTTATTAATAAACCATTTGTGTAGATACATTATTACATAATTAGCTGCGATATCTCCAAATGATTTACCACCCATTCCATCTGCTACTATTAGGAGTTTTATATTATTATCTTTTGGATGGTTAATAGATAAAGTTGCATCTTCATTCTTTTCTCTAATTAATCCTTTATCAGTCTTAGCATCAAGTATTTCCATATAAAACTCACCTCTTTCTAAAATAAATTACTTTCATATTTCCAAGCAATAATTCTAAGTACTGCTTTATTTATTGTATATTCACTTATTATTCCTTCTTTATAGGAATTTAATACTTCGTTATACATAGTTTCAAAATCACTAGTTATTATCATATCATTACCTGAATTAATAGCTAATGTTGCAGCATTACCATCAGATACATAACTTTTAACTGCATCCATTGCTAAGTCATCTGTCATAATAATACCAGTAAAATTTAAATTATTTCTTAATTCATAAATAACCTTTCCAGAAAGTGATGCAGGATATTCTGAATCTATAGAATTAATTACATTATGTGATACTAATACACAAGGTACTTTAGCTTCTATACCTGTTTTAAATGGTAGATAATCATTTTCTGTTATTTCTTTATAATCTCTATTATCTATAGCTATTCCTGTATGAGTATCTTCATTATTTCCATATCCTGGGAAATGTTTTAAACATGAATTAATTTTATTTTCTTTAGAATACTCTACCATTTTCTTTATTAATTCACTTGTTTCAGTAGCATTTCTTCCAAAAGTACGATTATAAATATAATCTTCTTCATCTGTTGATACATCGGCTACAGGAGCTAAATTAAGATTAAGTCCTATTTCTTTTAAAAGTTCTGCTTTTTCTTTTTCTGTTGATTTTAATAGTTCTTCTCCACCTTCATCATAATATGCTTTAGGAGATTTAAACTTTTCTTCTCTAAAATTATTAAATCTACTGATTCTAGTTACATATCCACCTTCTTCATCTACTCCTAGAATTAACGGATATTTATTTATACTTTGAGCAGTATCAAGTTCTTTTTTTATTGATTCTTTTGTATGATTTTCAAAATCTTTAGCAAATAATATATATCCTCCTGGAGGAGTATCTTTATATTTATTTGGATATGTTTTATCATATCTAACTAAGAATATTTGAGCTATCTTTTCTTCTATAGTCATATCTGTGACTAATTTAGATGCTTTCTTATAAGAATCCTTAAAAATAGATTCTTCTATTTCATAATCTTCTATATATGTTTTCTTTTCTTTCTTTTCTTCTTTAGTACATCCTGTAATAGTTATAACTAATAGTAAAGAAAGTATTGTAATTAATAATTTTTTCATTAGCTCACCTATTTATTCATTATTCTTTTAAATTCATTTGGAGTTGGTATTTCAAATAAAATATCTTTTTTAAGTTCTGGATAATACATTTTTAATCTATTAGCGTGTAGATATAGTCTATTTTCATTATCCTTTTCTCCATATTTTTTATCCCCTACTATAGGATTTTTTAAAGTAGAAAAAGCTACTCTTATTTGATTCTTTCTACCTGTTTCTATGTTTATACTTACCATAGAATAATTATCTGTTTCTTTAATAACTTTATAATTAGTAATAGCTTCTTTTGCGTCTACATCTTTAGAAACATAAACTAAATTAGTTTTATTTTCTTTTAATCTTTGAATAATTCTATCTTCTTTATTTTTTAATTTACCATGTACTACAGCTACATATTCTCTTAATGATACATATTCATTCCAGTTTTCTTGAAGTTTATTTTTAGTTTTTTCATCTTTAGCTAAGACTACTATTCCACTTGTATCTTTATCTAGTCTATGAACTATAAATACTTTAGCATATTTATCTTTACTTACTAAGTATTCTCTTACTATGTGGAAAAGTGTTTTTTCTTTTTCTTTTTCTGTAGCAATAGAAAGTAATCCACTTGGTTTATTTACAACAATAATATGATTATCTTCAAAAATTATATCGAATGGTAACTCACTCTTACTCTTATTATTTGTATCTATAACTATATTCATACCTGGTACTACTTTATAGTCAAATTGTGTAACTTTACTGTTGTTTACATATATTGAACCATGAGTTAGATATTGCTTTACACGTTTTTTAGGCATATCTAAATTCTCATATAAATAGTTTAATAATTGGCCTTCTTTATTTACAATGATTTTCATATTGACACTTCCTATACATGATTATACAACATATTCTTTTTTTTTGACAAAAAAACTTAAGATATTTTACATCTTAAGTCATTTATATTACTATTTTGACAATTCTTCGGTCATTTTTTCTCTTATTTCTTTTTCTTTACTTTTTAACATTTCATTAAATTTTTCTTTCATAATGAATCTCCTTTATTCTTCTTATAATTATTTTATAATGTTTTTTATTGTTTTTTCAACCCCATGTTCATCATTAGATGATGTTTTATTTTTAGCTATTTTTTTTAGTTTAGTGCTAGAATTACTTACTACATAACTATTAGATATATTCTTTACTAATTCTATATCACTATCATTTCCAGCTATTACTAGTGTTTCTTTTTTACTTATATTATTAATTTTATTAATTTCATTTACTGCTATAAAAGAATTACATTTATTAGAAATTATTTCTAAGTACTTTTTATTATTTCTTTCTAATACTGATAAATTACAGTTAATGTTTTCTATATTTATATTACTAAAATTTTCTATTTCTATTTTATATATTTCTTTATTTAATGTTTCATTATAGTTATTCAATATACTATTATCTGTATAGTAATGTATATTATAATTCTTAAAACTATTATATATTTTTTTAATATCATTCTTAGCTATTTTTTGTTTATATAAGCATCTATTATTTAATACATCATAAACATAACTTCCATTTAAGGATATTATGTAATCAACAAATGGAAAATCTTTATTATAATCTAATATTTCTTTATATATTCCATTTGTAGATACGGCAAATAAAACTTTATTATTTCGTATTCTATCTATTTCCAACATAGTTGATGTTGGAATAGCTTCTTCTGAATTTATTAAAGTATTATAAAAGCTACTTACTACTATCCTTATCATTTATATTCCCCCTAAAATGATCATCTATACTACATATTATTAATACTATTATTGGAATAGTTATTGTAAATCCTGCTAAAACATCACTTGGATAATGTACTCCTAAATATACTCTACTTATTCCTATTCCTAGTATTAACGCTAATAATAGTATTATTAATACTATTTTTAAATACTTATTTTTTATATTTTTATATACTAGATATATTAATAACCCATAAATTGCTACACTAATCATTGAATGACCAGATGGATATGAATAACCCTTTTCTTTTATTAGTCTTAAGTGATCTGGTCTAATTCTTCTTATAATATGTTTTAATGCTTGATTAGTTAGTACTGTTGTTCCTACAATTAAAACTAGTTTATATATATTTTCTTTACAAAGAAATATTAGTAGGATAAATACCATAATAATTACTGTTAAAGTATTACCAAACTTAGTTATTGTTTTAAATATATTATCTAATAGATTATTTCTAAAACTAAATATGTAATTATATACGTCATTATCAAATGATTTGATATTGTTAGTAATCATTAAAATAGTTATTAATATAAATAATAAGAAGAAGATACTTGCTATGATATATCTCTTTTTCATTATTTCACCTACTTATTTAATGATTCTTTTACTTCTCTTTTATATACTTCTACTCCTGGTTGATTGAATGGATCAACTCCAAATAGTAATCCAGAAAATGCTGCACTCAACATAAAGAAATAAATTAATTGTGATAAATTAGATTCATTTAATTCATCTAATTCTATCTCTATACATGGTGTTTCTCCTATGAAATGAGCTCTTGCTACTGAGTCTTCTACAATATTATTAATTGTATGTAGATCTTCATTATTATATTTAATAAAGTGGTTAGTTTTATCTATTTTAATAAATGTTTCAAATAGTATTTTATTACCTTCTTGAACAAATTGTCCTAAAGAATGTAAGTCTCTTGTATGTACCATAGAAGTTGGATATATTCCTAGTTTATTCTTACCTTCAGTTTCTCCAAATAATTGTTTTAACCATTCAGTAAAATAATATAGAGATTCTTCATATACTGAGAAACATTCTATTTGTTTTTTATTATCAAATAATAGTTTTCTTATACACGCATATTCAAATGCTTTATCAATAAATCTTTTACCATCATAATATCCATCTACTATATTTTTTAAATTATAATTTAAAGATAATGGTAATAAATGAGCTGGAGTAATAAATGAATATCTTCCACCAATATTATCAGGTATTTCAAATGATATATATCCTTCTTCATTTACTTCTTTTCTTAAATTACCTTTTTCTTTATCTGTAGTGATAATAATTCTTCTTTTGATTTCTTCATTACTATATTTTCTTTTTAATAAATCTTTTAATAAGTTATATGTAATATTAGTTTCCATAGTAGTACCACTTTTACTAATAACATTAATACAGAAATTTTTGTTTTTTAGATATTCATATAACTCATCTAAATATTTACTAGATAAAGTAGTTCCTGCATATATAACTTCAAATGAATTATCATTAAAGTACTTTTTAAATGCTTGGTGAAAAGAGAAACTTCCTAGATAAGATCCTCCTATTCCTATTACTACTAATGAGTCAAAATTATTCTTTATATAGTTTGCTGTTGAATTTATTCTATTTATAATACTTTCATCTATTTCTTTCATCCATCCAGTCATTTCTAAAGAGTTTAATTTATCTATATATTCATCTTTCTTATTATATAATTCATTAAATTTAGATTCATCTATATAAGGTTTTACATATGTTTTAAAATCAAATTTAATCATATTATCACCATCCTAGAATTATTATAACATAAAAAAGAAGACTAATCTTCTTTTTTTTCTCCATTAAATATTATTGCTTCATATAGAATATCAACCAAATGATAAGTTGGTTCTATTTTATATTTATCCATTATTCTATCAAATATATCTATACTATATTCCATATCTATATATGGATAAATTGATTCTATTTTATTTTTCATTTCTGATAGATATTTTGGAGTATACTCATTTTCATATATAAGTATTGGATAATCTTCTGCCCATCTTTTAAACTTTTCAATTATGAAATAAATATTATCTACATAAGTAAACATTTCTTTATCATAAGATATTAGTTTTCTAAGGTCAGGGTTTTCTATGAGTTCGTCTTTTACTCTATAATCAAATCTATCTATTAGTTTTATTCCATCTAGTTTTAAAGCACTTATTTGAGCAATAAATCCTTTATTAGAATCACTATGAGTAGGAATAACTTCTACAATAATATATTTATCTTTATATAAGTTCATATGTTACCTCTATTTATGTATATTAATAATAATTTTATGTGACTTTTTATCATTTACTAAAACTACTTCAGAAGATATTATTTCTTTGTCATCTAAGATTACTTTTTCTTTATTATTCTTAATAACTTCAATATTATATGTAGTATCTTTATAATGATAAACTGCTTTATATCCATCCCAAGCTATTGGAATATTAGGTTTTATTTCAAGTTTATTTCCATGTTTTTTAATACCTAGTATTTCTTCTATACCTACTCTATAGAACCATCCTGCAGAACCAGTGTACCATGTCCATCCTCCACGACCAGGGAAGTTTTCATTTGAGTAGATATCCGCTGCGATTACATATGGTTCTACTTTATACTTATCAACATCTTTTTCTGTCTTAGTTCTATTAACTGGATTTATCATTTGGTAGTAACGATATGCTCTATCATAGTATCCTGCTTTTATTAAAGCCATTATATACCATGAAACTGAATGGGTATATTGTCCTCCATTTTCTCTTATACCTTTTGGATAATTCATTATATAACCTGGATTATTTAAAGATTTAGAGAATGCTGGAGTTAATAGTTTAATAATCTTATTATTTGAATCTACTAATTCTTCTTCTACAGAATTTAATATTTTCTCTATTCTATCTTTAGGAGCTACTCCACTTAGGATAGCAAAACTTTGTGATAATAAATCTATCTTACATTCTGTATTTTCATGTGAACCTAGTGGATCTCCATTATCGAAGAATGCTCTTAAATAATAATCTCCATCCCAAGTCTTTTTATTTAAATTATCTTTTAATTTTTCATTAAACTCAGTATATTTAGTAAGATTAAATTCTTTATCATACTTCTTCATCATCTTAGTGAATTTATCAATTATTCCATATAAGAAGAAGCCTAACCAAACACTTTCACCTTTACCTTTAATACCTACTCTATTCATTCCATCATTCCAGTCTCCTCCACCCATAAGTGGTATTTTATGAGAACCTAATGATTTCATAGATAATTCAATTGATTTAAGACAATGTTCTAATAGTGTTTCATATTTACTTGAGTAATTAAATACTATACCTTTTTCATTATCATAATCGCTTAGTTTTTCACCTTGAATATATGGAACTTGTTCTGAAAGAATATCATAATCTCCTGTTATTTCTAAGTAATGAAGTGTAGCATATACTAACCATAAATAATCATCTTTGTATCTACTTCTAAGTCCAAAGTGATTCTTTTCGTGCCACCAGTGAAGAACATCTCCTTCTTGGAATTGATGTGCTGCATTTATTAATATTTGATTTTTAGTATAATCTGGTTTTACTAAACAAATATTCATAGCATCTTGTAATTGATCACGATAACCAAATGCCCCACTTACTTGATAGTATCCTGCTTTAGCTCCTATTCTAGATGATATTGTTTGGTATAAGTACCAACCATTAATCATATAATCGAAACTATTATCTGGAGTTTTTACTTGAATAGTACCAAGTGTTTGATTCCAATTTTCTTTTACTTCTTTTAATTCTTTTTTACAGTTTGTAATATTAGTATATTTCTTAATTAGTTCAATATTTTCATCATCTGATAAACTACATCCTAAGACAAATACTATTTCTTTTTCTTCTTCACTATCTAATGTAACATCAAAGTTAATGCTCTTTACTAACATCTTATTACATTCAGCATAAGTAATTTTTTCAGAAGAAGTCATAAATACATTAACATCACTATAATTAATACTATAAACATTTCTTAATTTTAAGTAATTATCATCACCCATAAATTCAGATAGAATGTGTCTAGTAGTTTTTTCTTCAAAATTACCAAATGTTGGTTTTATAAAGTATTCAACATTTATAGTAGATGTTTTATTGGTTTTATTTTTTAATTTTAATAAATAGATTTTTACATTATCAACTTTTGCAACAAATTCTGTAACTGAATGATTTAATTTTTTAGTTTCACTTTCTAGTATACTATAGCCAAATCCATGAGTACATTTTTCTGGTTCAAATAATTCATTATTAAATTTAAATCCTTCACTAGGATCATTAACTATAGTTTCATTAGTCCAACTAGATATTTTAAATTCTCCTGAATTATATGCATAAGTATATCCACAACCATTATTAGTAATGATTGTACCAAAAGTTTTATTAGATATAACATTAGACCAAGGCATTGGAGTATTTCTATTATAAATAACGTATTCACTACCATTATTCTTAAATCCACCATAGTTATTATCAATTACTAGTTTTTCTTTATTATCCATCTTAATATTCTTTTCTTTTTCATATATCGGATAATCACTAACAGTATTTTTAGTTTGTAACTCTTCCACTGCTTCTTTTAAACTAATATGATTTTCAACAACAAATCTAAGTCTTGGAACTACATTAAATAAGCTTTTATCTTCTCTAGTTAAAGTAGATCCATCAATTACAGTAACATTACCAGGTGTATGATAGAAACTATTTAATGTATAAATTCTATATAATTCTTCATCTATTTGTTTTTTAATTAAATCTTTATATCCACCATTTTCATTATTTATAATAACTAGATCTACAAAGATAGATTTAGTTTTATAATACTCAAATGTTTTTAATATTTCTTTTACAAAGCTTATATCACTAATATCACTTATTTCTACAGTAATGATTGGTCTATCTCCACTAACTCCAAATTTCCATAAACCTGTTTGAGATAAAGCATTCTTTCTTAAGAAATCCATTCTTTCTTCAGTAACAGATAATTTAGTTGTCTGATATAAGTAATTTAACATGATATTATAAGTTCTCATGTTTTCACCTGTAATATTCATATTCTTAGTATCAGATACATTCATTAGTGTAGATATTTCATAAGCTTTTTCAAGATTATAAGTATTATCATAATACTTAATTATTTCATTTATCTGTTCTTTGCTTCTACCAAATCCTACTAATAAGTATACTGAAGTAGAACTATTTGCTTTAACTAATATTTTGTTTCTTAAAGATAGTACTGGATCTAAGTTTTCTCCACTATAATTAGTTAATTCTTCATTTAGGGCTTTAGCAGTACCAATAGTATTACCTCTACCAATAAAATTACTTCTTTCTGTTTCATATGAGTATTTATCTAATGGGTCATTTATTATTAATCTAGTTAACATATAACTATTTATTTGTGAATCTCCACGAGTTTTTCTTTTAGCTATTAAACTATTAGTATCTTTATTATACTCGGTTTTAATAAACATATTATTAAATACTCTATGTGAAACATCATCCATATTTTCTGAGATTATTGGTTCAGTATAACTAGTTAATTCTAATTCTTTATCTTCTTCAGATTCATTTTTAAACGTAATCTTTCTTATTTCAGCATGATGATTTCTACATACTACTATTTCTGTTTTAGTAGATATCATATCATCTCTTCTTAAGTATTTAATTTTATCTGAAGCAAATACTACTTCATACTTATCAGGTTTAATATTCATAGGTGCATATGTATTAGACCAAATATAATTCTTCTTAGTATCTTTTGCGAATAAGAATATACCATATTCTTGAGATGTTACTTTACGATATCTATTTAATTGAAGTGTTCTATATCTAGAAAATGAATTACCTCTATCGTTCATTAATAGACAGTATTTTCTATTAGATAGAACTGATACTTCTGGTAGATATGAAATATAATTAAATGATCTAATATCATTTTCAATTGTTTCTTTAGCATAATTATATTTTTTATATTTAGCCATTTTTAAATCAATACTAGATTTAATTTGTACTTTTTCTTTTAATAATATTTCAAATGTTTTTATATTAACATTTGTATGGAAATAGTCTTTTATAATATCTTTCTTTAAGTAATTAGTTATTCCTAATAAGATCATACCTTGATGATGTGCAAAATAAGATTTAACTACTCCTTTATTATCATAATCATATGATTCATATAAACCATAGATAGATTCCATATCTAATTCTTTAAACTTATCGATATTTTCATAAACTTCTTCTGGGTGTAATTCCATTGCCATAATAGATGAATATGGTGAAATTACTATTCTATTTTCTTTATCTTCTTTAGCTTTTAAGTATGGAGTTGAGAATGCTTTATACTTATAATTTAGTGAATTATCTAATTCATTATAAGCAGATTCTCCTATACCCCAAGGTAAATGTTTATCTACTTTATTTATGTAATCTCTTTGACAGAATAATGCAAAGTTATATGATTCATCTAATAATGTATTTGGATAATTTTTCATATATAAGAATGGCATAAAGTATTCAAATGAAGTACCACTCCATGAAATTAATCCCTTATGTTTTTTATATGTAGTTAAAGATTTATCTAGACTAAACCAATGTTCACTTGGAACATCACCTAAAGCTATAGCTAAGTAACTCGTTAGGCGTGATTCTGAAGCAAACTTATTATAGTTATAAATAGATAATCTTCCTTCATCTTCATCATATCCTATACTAAAGACATCTTTCTTAGAATATAGTTTTTTGAAGTTACTATTTTTAATTAATTTATCACATAGTTTAACTAGTTTTTCTTCATTAAATTTATTTAAGAATTCTCTTACTACAATAAGTGAAGCTACTAAGTTACCAGAATCTACTGTTGAGATAAAGTTAGGTGCCATTACTTGTTTTGTTTTGATGTTATACCAGTTATATAAATGGCCATGCCATTTTTTTAAAGAATCAATTGATTCTAAAATATTACTTAATAGTTTAATTGTTTTTTCTAATTCAATAAACTTTAATTCAAAGGCACTTACTACACTAGTTAGAGAATAACCTATTGCTGTTGGAGAAGTTCTCATATCTAGTCTTTGTTCTCTATTTTCTTGATAGTTATCTGGAATTAAATAATTATATTCTTCTCTTAAATTATCTTCAAAATACTTCCATGTCTTATAAGCAAGATCTTCTATTTCTTCAACCTTTTCATCTTTTAATTCTACTTCATTCATATCTATATCTTTACTTACTAGATATAAAACAAATGGTGCACTTAAGAATATAATTGCGATAACTAAAGCTATAAGATTATGAGTAATATATGCTACAAAAGTAAATCCTGAAGCTATTATTATATTAAACCAAAATTCAAATATATAATTACTTAAATGATTACGAGAACTTTTAGCTACTTCTTCAGCAGTTATCCAGTTTAATAAATTTTTATGAGATATTAATAATCTATAAAGTGATTTTAAGAATGCCGCCATATATAATTTTGTATAATATGGAATGCATGCAAACATTATATATGATCTTAGTAATAATGATTTAAATCCAAAATATAGATTTTTATAATATATTTCTTTTCTATTTTTAGCTTTTCTACTCATTTTGCTTCTTAAGAAGAAAATCATAGATACAGCTATTTCTAATATTACAAATGATACCCAGAATAATGATTTTTTAAAACTACCAGTAAAGGCTACTAAAAGTGCTGTTAATAACATTGGGTTTAAGAACATTCTAATTATATTATCAAGTATTTTATATTTACCTAATAAGTTAATTGGGTTTTTAACAGTTTTATTACTTTTATTTTTTACTTTTGGAAATAACCAACCTATTATTTGAGTATCTCCTCTAGCCCATCTTGATTGTCTTGTAACATCTACTAAGAATTTAGATGGGAAATCATCAATTAACTCAATGTCTGAGACATATCCACATCTTAAATAATTACCTTCTAGTAAATCATGAGATAGTATTAAGTTATCTTTAAATGTTTCTCCTAGTACTTTATCAAATACTTCCAAGTCATAGATTCCTTTTCCTACGAAACTACCTTCACCAAAACAATCTTGGTATGTATTAGGTGTCATATATGAATATGTATCAAATCCACCAATACCAGCAAATATTTGACTATATAAACTTCTATTTGTTGCTTCTATATCAACACTAATTCTAGGTTGCATTATTCCATAACCTTTAATTACTTTAGTATTATTTTTATTTAATACTGGTTTATTTAGAGGATGTGCCATAGCACCTACTAAGTTTAATGCTGAGTTTAATACTAATTTAGTATCAGTATCTAATGTAATTACATATTTAATATCTAAATTAGAATCATGTAATGTATTAACATGGAAATATTTATTTTCATCTACTTTTTTACCTAATAGTATTTTATTAAAATGAAGAAGTGCTCCACGTTTTCTTTCATATCCTAAATAAGCATTTTCTCCTTCATGCCATATTCTTTTACGATACATGAAATAGAATAATTCTTTTCCATATTTCTCATTTAGTTTTTTAGCATATTCTACTCCATAGTTAGCTATTTCTTCATCATAATCTTCTTTTTCTTTATCACTAGTTTTAGCATCTCCTAGTAATGTGAAATATAAGTTATCTGATTTATTAATAATATAGAATGTTTCTAATGTATCAAACATTTCTTTTACTTTTTTAGTATCAGATACTATAGTAGGAATTACTACCATAGTTTTAGATTCTTTAGGTATACCTTTAGAATAATCTAATTTTGGGATTGATCTTATTGGTACATTATTATTTAATATTTCATTTACTATTTGTATTACTAATTGACTAATAGGAATAAATATTAATAAGAAACTTATTATATAGTTCTTAGTAAAATGTCCTGCTAAGAAATATGAAATTGCAGCTGTTATTCCTAAGATAATAGTTATGTACATTATTAATCTAAATGTATTATTCTTTTGTGGGAATATTTTAAATCCTATATGTTCATCTTTATTAAAGTACTTTTCTAAATACTTATATTCATTTATATGTTGTTTCTTAGCTAAGTGAACTATTCTATCTCTATATACTGTTTTTGATTCAGCAGTCATTGTTTTATACACAGAATCTGTTAATAAAAGTTTTTCACATAGAGATACTTTTTCATATAAGTCATCTGTTGAAAATTCAAAAAATTCTTTTAAATCACTGAATATATTAGATATTAAAATATCATTATCTATCTTTCTTTGATATTCTTCATTTATTAATTCCTTTAAACTAATATTCTTAGTTTCAAGATAATCATATAAATCTTTAAATAAAGTGCTTCCTTCACTAACTTTATTTATCTTACTATTTATCTCAAATATATAGTTTGGATTTTTAGATACATCAAAATCATTTGATAAAAAATCTTCTAATTTAACTTGTGGATTATTTTTAATTATTTCTTTTACTTTATCCTTATTTAGAAGTATTTGTTTTTCTTCTATTATTAATTCGTGTAGTCTTTCTGTATATATAAATATTAATATTGAAAAGATTAATGATAATTCTTTATATGTGAATACTTTGTCTGTTTCTTTTTGATATGATTTTAATTCATCTACTAAGTATTTAAAATCTATATTATAGTTTTTTGCTGTAACCAAGTTTTTTAAGAAAAGATAATTATTAGTAATTAGCTTATAATTCTTCTTTAGAGTATGCTTTTGATTTAAAATATTATTCTTATGTTCTACTAATAAATAATAATTATCAATTAACCATTCATTAGTTATTTCTACGTATTCATGATTCTTAGTTTTATTGACTAAAAAATTATAGTATTTTGTGATACTATCAAATTCTTTAAAGAACTTATTTATTATCTTTTTCATAGGCTACACTCCTTATACAAAGTATATCATATTTTATGTGTAATAACTATATTTAAAGCACAAAAAAACCCGATAAATTATCGAGTTATTTTTTTATGGCGGAGTAGACGAGATTTGAACTCGTGCACCAGTATTCCCGGTCTACACCCTTAGCAGGGGCGCCTCTTCAGCCAACTTGAGTACTACTCCATTTGCATCCGCATATATATTATTACATAAATGAGGTTTTATTGTCAAGGAAAAGAAAAGGTTTTTGCAACGTGTGGACACAGGTTCTTTTTGCATTTTAATCAAGGTGTTTGAGCGCATAAAAAAACACCAGAGTTGGTGTTTGTTTTCATATGGTGACGAGTATGGAATTCGAATCCATGAATGCTGCCGTGAAAGGGCAGTGTGTTAAGCCACTTCACCAACTCGCCAAATAAAAATGGCGCCCCAACTAGGACTTGAACCTAGGACCCCTTGATTAACAGTCAAGT
>JAFZPS010000038.1 GCA_017550205.1 Bacilli bacterium
GTTCTTTGCTACTAACATTAATCCACTAGTATCTTTATCTAATCTATGAACTATACCAGGTCTAAACTTATCCCCAGCAAGATTCTTATATCTAAATAATAATGCATTAACTAAAGTACCTGTATAATGCCCTGGAGCAGGATGTACTACCATACCACTCTCTTTATTTATAATTAATAAATCATCATCTTCATATATTATATTTAAAGGTATGTCCTCTGGATCAACTTTAATCTCATAATCTAATTCATCATTTACTTCTATAAAATCATTAAGTCTTACAGAATAAGAACTATTGACTACTTTACCATTAACTAAAACTTTCTCTTCTTTAATAAGCTTTTGTACTTTACTACGAGAAATATCTAATTCTTCTGATAAATAACTATCAAGTCTTAATCCTTCTTTATCTTCCACTATCATAGAATCACCTCATACACTTGAATTATAACATAAAAAAAGTCTAGAAAACCTAGACTTTACAAAATATTTTACATTACTTTACTTCATAATAATCAAATACATAATTTTTATCATTTTTTCTATAATAAAAACTTATTGTCTTTACATTATCTTTTATTTCTTTATATATTTTATTATTATCACATTTATTTTTCTTACATAATCCATCTTTTTCATATGCATTAAATTGTTTATTTATTTTATTAGTTGCATCTTCATATGATAAATAAACATCATATATATTATTAGATTTACAAACATCCCAACCACATTTATTATAAACATAGAATATCTCCCCAGAATATATATAATGATCACCTTCAGTAGTTTCTTTACCATTCATAATATAATAAACAATACCATCACTAATATCATTATGTGAAATATGATCTGGATTATACTTATATTTATCAGTTTTAGAATTATAAATATACATTCTATTATCATGATCATCTGACATTGGAAGATCACACGTTATATCAACAAGATTAATATTATTAATACCAAAATATTTTTTAACAATTTTTTTAATCTCAGACCCAGTTATAGTATCAATATACTTTGGACTAATAGAAACTGCATCATGTATTAATTCTAAATCAGACATTTCATTTTTATTTTTAATATTTTTTTCTTTTGTAAATACAATATCACTAAACTCTTTTAAACCTAATTCTTTATTTTCATTTTCTATATTTATTATTTTATTATTATCATCTTTATTAAAAACAAACATACCATTATTATTTGATTTATATATTCCTATACAACCTAATACTAATATAACAAATATTACTACTAAAAGTATTCTCTTACCCATAGAAACACCTCTATCTTTATGAAAAAATTATAACAAAAAAAAGACTAGATTACTAGTCTTTTAATTATTCACTTATTTCGATGTATTTTTTATCTTTTTTCTTATCTTCTAGACTTAATTTAGGAACTTCTAGAGTTAAGATTCCATTCTTGAATGATGCTTTTACTTCGTCTTCTTTGATATCTTCACCTACATAAAAACTTCTAGATACTTCACCAGTAAATCTTTCACGTCTTACATAGTTCTTACTATCATCATTATTTTCTTTTTCTACTTTAGCATTAATAGTAAGATATCCATCTGTAATATCAATCTTAATATCATCTTTACTATAACCTGGTAAATCAATTTCTAATAGATAAGATTTATCATCTTCTCTAATATCAGTCTTCATAAGATTGAAGTTCATTCTATCCTTTCTATCAAAGAAATCATCCCTAAAGAAATCATCATCGAATATTTTTGGCATTAACATCATAATATCAACTTCCTTTCATATAAGTGTCGTTAATAGCACTTTCAATTAATACCTGTAGTTTTCTTACTACATCTTAATAGTATCACTAAAATTAGCACTTGTCAAGTGTAAGTGCTAATTTATAATATTTTATGCATAAAAAAAGAATATATACTACTTACGTACATATTCTTTCATCTTTTCTAATTCCCATGATACTTTATAATCTAAATCCATACCATATAGATCTAACATACTTAATAAATCTAAACTATTAATTTCACCTTTAAGAACTCTAGATATTAATCTAAGTATTAATATTTTATTTTCATCATTTCTATACATATTATACAAAGCTAATGCATAATAGAAACTATTAAAATATTGTATTTGATTAGCATCTTCATATCCACTATCTTTATCTTGTTTTAATAAAATTAATCTTCGTTTTTTTATTTCTTTAGAAACAACTTCATTTATTTCACAATCAGAACACAGTAATTCATGAAACATAGGTATAACTTCAGATACCCTATCTCTTATTCTTCTTTCATCAAGATTAAGATCTTTTATACAATGATTAAATTCATGTCCAAAAAATGCATATGATGCTTTATCTAATTCTCTAGGATACGTTATAGTAGGAACCATTTGACTATTCTCACCTAAATTCATATCTGTAATAAAATAATAAGGTTCTATGCCCTCTTTATAATAATAATCATAATAAGTCTTATTCTCAAATAAATAATCTAATAAAGCTACATCTTTATACATATCAAAAGAATTTAAAGCTCTCATAAATGATTCATCTAAGGTAACCTTAGGAAGAGTAACAATTTCATAATCATCATATCCTAATAAATCCCTCATATAATAACCATTTCTAATATCAATTTTATCTATACAATCAATTTCCGCATTAAAAAACTCTATTATATCCATCCTATTCACTTCCAGGTGAAAAGTAGTATAGCATAAGACTAATGTAAGTGTAAAGTAGGATTTATCATTATTGATTATAAGATAAACATGTGATAACTTATATATAAAGTAAGGTGTTATACATGAGTAAAAATTACATAGAAAAAATAAATACAGATGATAGCATGAGTATTAAAATTCATAAAGATGGAAAAGTCTGTACAATAACAAATCCTAATATTATAAAAGTATTACTAAATATATGCCATAGAAATAATAGATACTTTAAGAATAGAAGTATTATTGAAAATATAGATAGTATTATTAAAGAATTTGATTCATATTATAGAAATAATCAAAGAAAAAATAAAAAACTTATAGTCATGCCTGATAATAAGAATAAACTATTAGAAGAAATAAATTTAATTAGAAAAAGTCTTACATCAAGAAAGATAACTATTTCTAGAGGATTAGCAACAACTATAGGTATTGTTTCTATAGGATCACAAACAATTATAGAAGAAGATATAGAATATATAGAAGAATCAAATAAACAAATATAATTTTAAACAAAATAAAAAAGAGTTATTAAACTCTTTTTTTATTATTATTTAACTAATGAATCTTTATCGATTGCAAAAATACCGTTTTTATCAACAACAGCATCTTTATCATATTTAGCACTACTGAATGCTAAAATTGGTAATCCGATAATTGGTAAAATAGTTGTTAAGAATGCAAATCCATTTGATTTACCAAATTTCTTAGCTAAGTTATAGTTATAGTTGAATGAAACAAGAATAACTGCCATTCCAGCTACAAATTCAAGACTCTTAACATCTGATAATGCTGCAGCTCCTAAGAATATTGGTAACCACCACCAAGCAAGACCAGTGATTTTTGTTTGAATCCAAGTATTGTAAATTGGAATAAACACCTTCCACCATTTTTCTCCTGCTTTTGTGTAAACCTTACATTCTGCAATAATCATAAAGATTGCTACTGCTAAAGCAATAAGTCCTAAAATTACAACTAGAACTATAGCCCATACAGCCATTCCTCCAAATATTGAATCTACGCTTGGTGTAGTTGTAGTACTTGGAGTTGTGTAATAACTATTATACATCTAAACTTCCTCCTTTGAGACTATTATACCACAATATCAAAAAATGTGTTAAAATATTTTTAAGGAGTATTATTATGTTTAAAATTGAAAGTATAAAAGATTATTTACAAGATAAAGACTTATATAAACTTATTGATGAAATATACCTAATAACAGACCCTCTTTGTAGGTATTATCCTAAACATAGAGAATGGTATTATCAAAAACAAATACCAGAAACTCTAAATAGTAATAAAAGAAATATTCTATTTATTAGAGATGAAGATAAAAATATAATTGCTATGTCTTGTTTAAAAAAAGATGATACAGAGCAAAAATTATGTACAGTATATATATCACCTGAATATAGAAATAAAGGAATTGGTAAATACTTAATTAAAGAATCTATGGATTGGTTAGGAACAACAAAACCATTTATTACAATTGCCGAGGATAATATAGCTAGTTTTATACCATTTATAAAAAAATACAATTGGGAATTAGTTGAAGTATTAACAGGTATATATAATGATTTCTCCCATGAACTTTGCTTTAATGGTTCACTAACAAAAAATAAAGACGAAATAAAAGAATACTAATTATTAGTATTCTTTTTATTATATTCATCTATTACTTCTATATAGTAATTATATGTCTCTTTAGAAATATCTCTCCAAGACATAGCTAAATCCTTCTTAGCAGCTTTCTTAACACTATTATATAATTCTTTATCATTAATAATATTCTTTATTCTTTCAGCAAATAACTCTACATCTTCTTTTTCTTTAAAACCATTAACATTATTATCAACTGTATCAGATGTAACAGAACCTTCTACAAATATAGTAGGAGTTTCTTGAGATGCAGCTTCTATTTGAACTAAAGAAGATGAATCAAATAATGATGGAAAAATAAATAAATCTGCCCTACTATATATTGCTTTAAGTAATTCTCTATCCATTATTCTTCCCGTCAATATAACATCATTACTCATTTTATATTCTTTAACTTTCTTCTTTAATTTATCATAGTCAGGTCCATCCCCAACATATATCATTTTATATTTAAATTTAGATTCTTTTAATTTCTTTAAAACATCTAATATAAAGAATATATTCTTAATACTTATAATTCTACCTACAAATAAGAATACAGGTTCTTTTTTATCTAATTTAAACATTTCATTTATCTTATCAATTGCTTTATCTTTATTTTCTATAGTATCCAAATCAGTACCATTACGTATTAATTTAAAAGTACCTTTATAACCATAATCACTATATACATCCATTAATGCATTATTAAGAGCAATACAACTATAACATTTATTATAAGATCTAATTAAGTATTTAACTGCTACAGTAGCCATTATATTAGATTTAAGATATTTCTTAAATTCAAATTCCCATCTAGTATGCATAGTACCAATAACTGGTATTTTCTTATCTTTAGCTACTCTAATACCAAGTCTACCTAAAGCAAATGGAGAATGAATATGTATTATATCAAAATCAAGATTTTCAAATATCTTTTTATATTTAAAATATTCTAAATCAACCATTCCTAGTTTATAACTTGTATTAAATACTGGAATACTATCTACTCTAATAACTTTAAATGGATAATTCTTATCATTATCTTCACTACCAGTCTTAGGTACTACTAGTGTAATATCAGCATACTTAGACATATTCTTCATTAAGTTTTCCATTACTAGTATTACACCATTTATATCTGGATACCACGAATCCATAAACATTCCAACTTTAAGTTTCTTCATTTTATCACCCTGCATATAAATTATATCATAATTCATGTATTGAAATAAAAGAAAAAAATACTAAATAATTAGTATCTTTTTAATCATAGTGACTAAAAAATTGTCTATTCACCAATTGGAATTTTTTTTGATATTGTTTATATTTTACAAATTCTATAGTTGTTTGTTCATAAGCCTTAACCATATTTAAACCATGCTCTGGAAAATGCATATAAAACTTAATTCTAACTTCATCTGGTAAAGAATAGTGTTCTAAATCTTTTAGTTCTTCTTTTGTCATAAATCTTTCTTCTAATGTTGGTACATAAGCATTAAAAAAATCACGAATCCATACTAATTTTTCATCTAGAGATTTCATATTCTTTTCTTCAAATTTTTTTCTAGCTATTGCTAATTCTGAATCAATTAGTTTCATATCTTCTTCAGTTATTACTTTCATAAAAAACCTCCACAAGTTATTAATTATTATACAACATATACATAAAATATCAATACATAAAAAAAGTGATAGGCCTTGCGGCCTATCCAGGGGGTTCGGTTGAATATACTCTAACACTTAGACCGTTAGAGAATATCAGGCGTGATATGTACCACGCATCTTAATAATATATGATAATTTATAAAAAGTCAATTGCTTTAGATAAATTATTTTTAGTTTACACTAGTGATAGAATCTATTAAAATCTTCTTTAATTCATCACTATCAGTATCTTTATTTTCTAAGTATTCCTTAGAATCTTTTTTAGCTTGAAGTAGTATTTTATAGTCATTCTTAATAGAAGCTATCTTAAATGCCATATCACCACTTTGTTTAGTACCAAATAAGTCTCCGTGACCCCTTAATTTAAAGTCTTCTTCAGAAATAACGAATCCATCGTCTTCTCTTTCCATTATCTTTAAACGTTCTGTATCACTATCACTTATTAAGATACATTGACTCTTAGAAGTACCTCTACCAACACGTCCCCTTAATTGGTGTAATGTAGAAAGTCCAAATCTATCAGCATCAAATATTACCATAGTAGTTGCGTTAGGAACGTCTACCCCTACTTCTACTACTGTTGTGGAAATTAATATTTGAACTTCATTCTTTTTAAATTGATCCATAATCATGTCTTTAGCACCACTTGCCATTTTACCATGAACTATATCTATTTTATATTTATCTTTGAAAGCTAATTTCATTTGATCTTTTAACTCATTAACTGTAGTTAAATCACTA
>JAFZPS010000039.1 GCA_017550205.1 Bacilli bacterium
ATTAAAAATAGTAATATATTTAAAAATCCTATTATGATCTATCAAACTAAAGAAATGATATTTGATAACTTAATAGAAAAATTAAAATTTAATATGATTAATCTAACTAATGTAAAGGAAAAAGAACTTATTAGATTAAAGAATTCATATGTATTAAAAAATCCATATAAGATATTAGATAATAAAAGTAATAAATATTTAAACTTAGTATCTAAATTAGAAACATTATCTCCTTTACTAACATTAAAAAGAGGTTATGCAATAACTAAGAAAGATAATAAAGTAGTAAGTAGTTCAAAACAACTTACTAAAGGAGATAAATTAGATATAGAATACAGTGATGGCTTAGTTCATACCACTGTTAATTAAGGAGAAAATATGGAAAATGAAAAGAAATTTACTATTATGAAAGCACTAGAAATCCTTCAAGAAATCAGATATTATGATAGTAAAGGTAATGTTGTATATCAAATGGACGAAGGAGAAGAATCATTTTATTTAGGAAAAGCATATAGAGAGTATTGTCCAACTTGTATAACTCCAGATAATTTTGTTAAAATATTAAGACTTGCGGGCAAGTTAGAATATTTAAATGTAATTAATATTACTAATGAGAAAAGGCAGGAAAAAACGCGCTATGATAACAATGCAATTATCCCGTTTTTCAAAACAAAAAGAAAAATGTATTATGAAACACCGAAAATATCAAGAGTAATAGACAAAGCGCTAGGACTTAAATAATTTAAGGAGGTAAATATGGCTGAAAAGAAAGAATTAAGTTTTGAAGAAAGCTTAGAAAAATTAGAAGAAATAGTAAAAAAATTAGAAGTAGGAGATGTAGCATTAGATGATGCAATTAATGAATTTAATAATGCTATGAAGCTTGCTAAGACATGTGATGAGAAATTAAAGAAAGCTGAAGAAGCAATCACAAAACTAGTTAAAGATAATGGTGAAGTAGTTGATTTCCAAGTAGAGGAATAGTACTGTTCCTTGACATTTCAACACTTTTATGGTATAATTGTACACAGTTAAAGGGGAGTAGCCCATATATATATTCCACCATGACAAAGTGAAAACTTTTGGAATATATAGTACTATAAAAAGTATATGCAAGACCTTTAAGAATTAAATATTCTTAGAGGTCTTTTTCTATCCTCTAAGAAAAAAAGGAGGGTAAGGTTTATGAAAAGAAAAGATGAATATATGGAAAGTGCAGAAAAAATAGAAAAAGGAATGTTAAAATTCTATGCAGTTGCTTTTGGAGTAGGAATGATATCACTAGGTTGCTTAGGAGTACTTGGAGTAAGAGCAATTTTAAAAACAAAAGAAGGCCAAATGCAACCAACAGAAACAACAATAGAAACAACAATTGAAACTACAGAAGAAACTAACTTAGTAGATCAATTAATGAATAATGTACAACAAGGAGAAGTAAAAACATTTAAAGAAGGAGAACATTATATTTGTGTTAGAATACCACATCATGGATATTCTTTAGGTATGAACAATCCAAAAGAAAATGATGAATTAGATGTATTAGTAATTAATAATATACCTGAAGGTTATGAAGTATATTCAATTACACCATATACAAGTAAAGTAGGTAATGGATCATCAACAGCTGGATATGATGTTTGGCTAGTAAATACAGAAAAAGTAAAAGTAAATGCTACATATAATAATCAAACTAAACAATATGGTTATTATACATTTGGTGAAGTGGTAGAAGAAGAAAAACAATTAACTAAATAAATATAATTGAAAGGGGAGTGGATGAATATGAGTTATAATGGTAGAAGTATAAAAGCTGAGGATCTAATATTAGGATCAAGCATAATAATAATAGGAGTAGCTGGAATTGTATTATTAGTAGGAGGTGTAACTTCTGTACTATTAAAAAAATATAAATTAAATAAGACACAACCAGTAGAAACAACAATTGAAACAAGTTTAATAGATAATACACAATTAGGAGAATATAAAATATATAATGCTGGAGAGCATTATATACGTGTAAGAGTATTAGAAAGTAATAATAAGAATAATGAATATAGTATTACTGGAATAGATAATATTCCTGAAGGATATGAAGTATATTCAATTACACCATATACAGTCAAAGCAGGTAATGGATCAGCAACAGCTGGATACGATATCTGGTATGTAAATGATGAAAAGGTGAAAGTAGTAGCTACTTATAATACTGAAACTGAAACATATGGATATTATACATTTGGTGAAGTAGTAGAAGAAGAAAAACAGTTAACTAAATAAATAGTGTATAGAGAAGCATCAAAATGCTTCTTTTTTGTTGATATATAAAGAAATTGTGTCAAATAAAGTAAAGTGTAATAGACAATTTACACTTACTTAGATATAATAATATATGTGAAAACATAGGAGTGATAAGAATGACAGGAAAATATGATGCGTCATCCATTAAGATATTAGAAGGACTAGAAGCAGTTAGAAAACGTCCTGGTATGTATATAGGTTCAACTGATAAAAGAGGTCTACACCATCTTATTTGGGAGATAGTAGATAACTCAGTAGATGAAGCTATTAATGGATATGGTGATTATATTAAAATTATTCTTCATAAAGATGGTTCAGTATCAGTTGAAGACCATGGTCGTGGTGTACCTACTGGAATGCATTCATCAGGAAAATCTACTCCAGAAGTAATATATACAGTACTTCATGCTGGAGGTAAATTTGAGTCTGACGGGTATAAGGTTTCAGGAGGATTACATGGAGTTGGTTCCTCAGTAGTTAATGCTTTATCTAAATGGATGGAAGTAACTATTAGAAGAGATAAAGAAGAATCATACATTAGATTTGAAAATGGTGGTCATGTAGCAGTACCTTTAAAAGTAATAGGTACTACTAATAGAACAGGTACTACAGTAAGATTTATGCCAGATGAAGAAATATTTTCTACTACACATTTCTCATTCACTACAGTATGTGAAAGAATGCAAGAAAGTGCATTTTTATTAAGAGGAATAACAATAGAAGTACTAGATGAAGAAGATGGAAGAAATGCTAAGTATTGTTATGAAAGAGGTATTGAAGAATTTGTAGAAGAATTAAACAAAGGCAAAACAACTCTTCACAAGGTATTATCCATCAGTGGCAATAAAGATAAAATCGATGTAGATATCTCAATGCAATATACAGATACTTATAATGAAAACATAGTATCTTTCGTAAATAATGTTAAAACAATAGATGGTGGTTCTCACGAAGTAGGATTTAAAACAGCCTTAACTCGTGTATTTAATGACTATGCTAAAGCAAATGGTTTTGTTAAAGGTAAAGATAAAGCCTTTGAAGGTAGCGATGTTCGTGAAGGATTAACTGCTATTATAAGTTTAAAGATTCCTGAAGGAATATTACAATTTGAAGGACAAACTAAGGGAAAACTTGGAACTCCTCAAGCTAAAAATGCTGTAGAAAATATTGTTACAGAACAATTAAAGGTGTACTTAGAAGAAAATAAAGCAATAGCTACAGATATTATTAATAAGAGTTTAAGAAGTAAGATAGCTCGTGAGGCTGCAAGAAAAGCAAGAGAAGAAGCAAGAAAAGGAACTAAAAAGAATAATAAAGAAAGATCACTTTCTGGTAAACTTGCTCCAGCTCAAAGTAAAGATAAAACTAAAAAAGAATTATTCCTAGTCGAAGGTGATTCTGCCGGTGGTAGTGCTAAACAAGGTAGAGATAGATTATACCAAGCAATCCTACCTCTTCGTGGTAAAGTATTAAATACTGAAAAGACTAAGGAAGAAGAAATATTAAAGAATGAAGAAATTAACACAATGATTTATACAATAGGAGCTGGATATGGTTCTAACTTTGATTTAGATGATTGTGAATATGCCAAAGTAATAATAATGTCCGATGCCGATGAAGATGGTGGACATATTCAATGTCTTTTACTAACATTCTTCTATAGATATATGAAACCATTAATTGAAGATGGTAGATTATTTGTAGCTTTACCGCCATTATTTAAAATACAAAGTGGTAAAGATGTCGAGTATGCTTACACAGTAGAAGAAATGAAAGAAAAATCTAAAGGTAAAAAATGTGATATTCAAAGATACAAAGGTCTTGGTGAAATGAACGCTGATCAACTTTGTGAAACAACTATGAAACCAGGAAGTAGAACATTAATAAGAGTTAACATCGAAGACGCACAACTTGCTGAAAAACGTGTTTCTATTCTTATGGGTGATGATGTTCCACCTCGTAAAGAATGGATTGAAGAAAACGTAGAATTCTCTTTAGAAGATGATTATGAAATAAGCTAATTTGTAACCCCTAAACAGGTATGTTGACAATCGAAAATATGTATGATACATTGAGATTGAGATCATATAGATAAGGGGGTATATTATGAAAGATAAATTAGAAATGATTTCAAATCTTTTCGATGGAAAAGAAATAAGAAGTGTATGGGATAGTGATAAAGAAGATTACTATTTCAGTGTAGTTGATGTTATAGAAGCATTAACTGATAGTACTAATCCAAGAAATTATTGGAATATGTTAAAAATAAGGCTTTCTGAGGAAGAAAAAAGTCAACTGTACACAAAATGTGTACGTTTGAAATTAAAAGCTCACGATGGAAAGATGAGAGAAACAGATACTCTTGATACAGAAGGTATATTAAGACTTATTGAGTCTGTCCCATCTCCTAAAGCAGAACCATTTAAATTATGGTTGGCTCATTTAGGTAAAAGAGAAATAGATAGTATATATGATCCATCTATTGGAATTGAAAAAATGATAGATTATTATCAAAATAAAGGATATTCAATGGATTGGATAGTTGATAGAATAAATTCAATTATTACTAGAAAAAAACTTACTAATACATGGAAAGAACATGGTGTAGAAAACAATAATGAATATGCAATACTTACTAATGAAATATATAGAGAGTGGTCAGGGATGACAGCAAGCGAATACAAAGAGTTTAAAGGATTAAGAAAAGAATCATTAAGAGACAATATGTCTGATATAGAAATTCTTTTAACTCATGTTGGAGAAGTAGCAACAAGAGAATTAACTAATACTCATCATCCTATAGGACTTGCACAGAATAAACTTATATCTGAAGTTGGTGGGGGTATTGCAAATAACACAAAAAGAGATTTAGAAGAGAAACTAGGTAAAAAAGTTATTTCAAATAAAAATAGTTTAGTAGATAAATATAAATAGAAAGTAGTGGTAACATGCCAAAAAAGAAAACTGATACAGAAAAGGTAATTGAAAAGATATTTGATTATACTCTAGAAGACATAATGGGTGAAAGATTTGGGTCTTATTCTAAATATATTATTCAAGATCGTGCTATCCCAGATGCTAGAGATGGTTTAAAACCTGTTCAAAGACGTATTCTATATTCAATGCACAAAGAAAAGAATACTTATGATAAAGGTTATCGTAAGAGTGCAAAGACTGTTGGAGACGTTATAGGTAATTACCATCCACATGGAGATACTTCAATATATGATGCCATGGTTCGTATGTCACAATCTTGGAAAACAAGATTACCTTATATAGATATGCATGGTAATAATGGATCTATTGACGGAGATAGCCCTGCTGCTTATCGTTACACTGAAGCTCGTCTATCTAAGATTAGTAATGAAATGCTTCGTGATATTGATAAAGATACAGTAGAATTTGCTCCTAACTTTGATGATACAACAATAGAACCAACTGTACTTCCTGCACGTTTCCCAGCACTATTAGTTTATGGCGCTCAAGGAATATCTGCTGGATATGCTACAAATATTCCACCTCATAACTTAGGTGAAGTAATAGATGCTACAATTCATAGAATAGATAATCCTAACTGTCAGTTAGATACTTTAATGAAATATGTTAAAGGACCTGACTTTCCAACTGGAGGAATAGTTGAAGGATTAGATGGTATTAAAGAAGCCTATGAAACTGGACGTGGAAGAATTATTGTTAAGTGTAGATATACTCTTGAAAATACTAAGAATGGTCCAGCAATCATAATCACAGAGATTCCATTTGAAGTTAATAAAGCTTTAATGGTTAAAAAGATTGATGATATCAGAATAGATAAAAAGGTAGATGGTATTCAAGAAGTAAGAGATGAATCTGCTGCAGATATAAGAATAGTTATAGAACTAAAGAAAACAGCTAATGTAGACTTAGTAGTAAATTACTTACTAAAAAATACAGATATGCAAATAAGTTATAACTTCAATGTAGTATCTATTGTAAATAGAAGACCTAAACAATTAGGATTAAAAGAATGTTTAGATGCATTTATTGCTCATCAAAAAGAAGTTGTAAGAAGAAGAACTGAGTTTGACCTAGCACATGCTCGTGCAAGATACCACATAGTAGAAGGTTTAATTAAATGTTTAAGTATATTAGATGAAGTTATTAAAGTAATTAGAGCTAGTAAAAATAAACAAGATGCTAAAGAAAACTTGGTAAAAGAATTTAAATTTACTGAACCTCAAGCTGAAGCTATTGTAACATTACAATTATATAGATTAACTAACACTGATGTAGTTGCATTAGAAGAAGAATTAGCTGACTTAGAGAAAAAGATATATATTTGGGAACAAATTCTTAATAATGAAGAAGCTTTAAAACATGTAATGAAGAAAGAACTTCAAAATATTAAGAAAGAGTATGATACACCAAGATTAACTGATATTAAAGAAGAAATAACTGAAATTAAAATAGATGAAGCTGCTATGATACCTAAAGAAGATGTTGTAGTAGCAGTTACTAAAGATGGTTATATTAAACGTACTTCTTATCGTAGTTATACAGCAAGTAATTCTGAAGATATAACATTAAAAGAAAATGATTATTTAATTGGATTATATGAAATGAATACTACTGATACATTATTAGTATTCACAGATGGTGGTAACTACTTACATATTCCAGTACATATTATTCCAGATCTTAAATGGAAAGATATGCCAAAACATGTAAGTAATATTATCGAATTACCTCCAGAAGAAAGTGTAATAGCTTCTATTCCAGCATATGATTTCTCTAGTGATAAGAATGTTATTATTACTACAAAAGATGGTATGATTAAACGTACTAAATTAAAAGAATTCAAACTGCAAAGATATAATAAAGCAAGTAGTTGTATGAACTTAAAAGATAATGATAAAGTGATCGGTGCTATAATAGAAGACTATGACACAGTATTCTTAACTACTAATGAAGGTTATGCTTTAAGCTTTAAAACAGAAGAAATCCCAGTAATTGGAGTTAAAGCAGCTGGAGTTAAAGCAATGAAATTAAAAGATGATTACTTAGTAGCAGTAAATAACTTCTCATATAATGAACATGAGTTTGTTAGTGTTATTACTACTAAAGGTACTGGTAAGAGAGTAAGATTAAATGAATTTGAATTATCTACTAGAACTCGTAGAGGTATACTTCTAATACGTGAAGTTAAAACTAATCCATATGAAATCTTAACTACATTTATTGATGAAGGAAGAAACTTCATAGGATTAAAGAATGGTGATATTAATATTATTAAAAATACTGAATTACCAATAGCTGATAGATATTCTACAGGAAGTAGTATCTCTAAACATAACTTAACTAATGCTTTCATAGTAGCTACTTTAAAGAAAGAGGCTAATCATCAAGAACAATTAGTTGAAGTTCCAGAAGAAACACCTGTTGTAGAAGAAAAGAAAATTCCTAAGAAAGAACAAATCTCACTACAAGAAATAGATGATAGATTAATGACTATAGATGACTTTTTAAAATAAAAGTCGTCTTTTTTTATATATAATCATATATTTATATAGGTGATTATATGAGTAAAGAAACATTTAAATTATTTGTAAGAAAGCATCCTGAACTTGCAAATTATGTATTAAAGAATAATACTTCGTGGCAACGACTCTATGAACTCTATGAATTATATGGAGAGAACAATAGTATTTGGAATAATTATTTTAGTAAAAGTAGTATAACTGATTCTATAACTAGTGGAGCTAGTACTATAAAAGATTTTATAAGTAATTTAAGAAATATAGATATGGATAGTGTTCAAAAAGGTATAAATAATATACAAAAGACTATAGGCTTACTCCAAGATATTGGTTTAACTAATAAAGAAAGTGAACCTATATATAAGAGGTTTGAGGACTAATGAATAAAGAATTAATTTATATAATTAAAAATAATGAATTAATAAATAGATTTTTAAAGGAAGAATCAATTCATTATAAATACTTATATAGAGATAATAATTATATAAATAAAATAGAAAAATTAGCTAAAGAAAAATATGGATTAACTCTAAGTAATAAAATATCTAATATTAGTAATACTATTAATCTCATAAATACATTTATGAGTGTCATAGACTAATATTTATGATAAAATAAAAATATGAATGAATTAATAGATAAAGTAGATAATCTAAAGAAAAGTTTAGATGAAAATGAAAAAATAATTGAATTAAAAGAAATAAATAAAAGGATTATGGAAGATAAGGAGTTATTAAAAGATATAGAAGAATATAATAGAACTAATAATGAAGAATTAAAAAATAAAATAATCAATAATAGTTTATTTCGAGAATACAAACATAATGAAGCAGAATGTAATTTTATAATATTAGAAATTAATAAAAGATTAAAAGAAATTAGTAATAAAGGTAAGTGTAGTCATGAAAATAATTAGTGGTAAATATAAAGGTCGTAATATTGAGGGATTCACTATAGATGGTACTCGTCCAACTATGGATAGAGTAAAAGAATCTCTTTTTGCTATGATACAAAATTATATTCCTAATAGTAATATATTGGATTTATTTAGTGGTAGTGGTAATTTGGCTTTTGAATCATTATCTGAAGGAGCAAGTTCTGCAGTATTAGTAGATTCTAATTATAAAGCTATTAAAGTAATAAATAATAATATTAAGACTATTGGTATAGAAAATACGAAAGTACTAAATATGGATTATAAGAAAGCAATTGAGATTTTAAAGGATGAGAAATTTGATGTTATATTTTTAGATCCTCCATATAAAACAAATTATATAGAAGAGTCTATTAAACTAATTAGTAAATATAATATATTATCTGAATCAGGTATTATTGTATGTGAAAGTGATAGTTTAGATAAGATAATTTATTCTGATGAGTATAAATGCATTAAAGATAAAAAGTATGGAGATAAATATATAGTAATATTAAAAAAAATGTGTTAAAATGTATACAGAATAGAGAGTGTTTGTATGAAAAGATTGAATAATAAAGGGTTTGCAATTTCAACATTTATATATGGTCTAGCTATAATGGGTGTAATGATAGTAGCAATTCTTTTAGCTACTATGGCTCAAACTAGATCTAACACAAAAAGTATTGTAAAAGGAATTGAAGAAGATTTAAATAGATATAGTAGAACAGAAACATCATTTAAACCTGTAGGTGATACTATTACAGCACAAGAATATGTTGTTCCTGAAAGTGGTTGGTATCGTATAGAACTTTGGGGAACTCAAGGTGGAGGTAATGGTGGTAAAGGAGCCTATACCGGTGGAGTTATAGAATTAGTTGAAGGAGAATCTTTATACTTTTATGTTGGAAAGCATAAATCAAGTGGTGGAGGATATGCTTCAGAAGTAAGAATTGTAAATGGTTTATATAATGATTCATATTCATATGAAACAAGAATAATGGTAGCTGCTGGTGGAGGTAGTGAATCTACTGCTTTAGGTGGCACATTATATGGATATAATGATAAAATGAATTCTTATGGAGGTTTAATAAAAGCTTCAGGAAATAATAGAGATTTATCATTAATATCAACAACAGAAGAAATTAATAATACAAATGGAACATTACTTGGATATAATAAAAATTATGCTGTAAGTACAGCAACTTATCCAACAGCAAATGTAAATGCACCATCTCCAGTATCATCAAATTCTGGTGGTGATGGATATTTTCCAAGCAACAATGCTTCTACTGGAGGAACATCATTTATAGCAGGTTATGCAGGATGTTATGGTATTAGTAGAGGAAAAACAACAGAAAATGCAAAAGTAGAATATTATGAACACAAATATGTAGAAGAAGATGCAGAAGCAACTTATACATATTTAGATACAAAAATAGGAGATTATTATTTCTCAGATGGAATAATGTTACCAGGAGTTAATACAGGTGATGGTTTTGCTAAAATTGAAAGAGTAAAACCTAAAAAAGAATCTACAGAAACTTTAAAGAGAAGAAATACTAAACTTAATGGTATTAGATATATTAAAGAATGTACAAGTACACCGGGAACAAGTTTAAACAAAATAGTAGTAGTATCTAAAGGAATAACAATAGAAAAAAGTGTATCAGGTACAGATAGTTGTAAAATCGTTGATTTAGATTATGCAGTAGACATAGATGAAATTGCAGTATTTCATACTAATTCTGGTATAGATTATAAAGATAGTACTATAAGTGTTTCATCTAATAATGTAAATTGGACTGATGTTAAAGGATTAGGTACAAATACACAACTATCAGAAACAGAAACAGTAACAGGATATAGAGTATCAGCATATCAATACGATATTACATCAACAATACCAACAACAGGAACATATATTATACAACCAGTTTTATCAGAGAATAAAGTATTAACAGCAAGTGCAACAGCAGATGAAAATGCTAATCCAATTACAATAGAACCATATAGTGGAGAAAAAAGACAAAGATGGACTATTGAACTAATTAGAGATACAAAATTAAGTCCAGGTTATATAGCTGGTAATCCTACAACATATGAATATAAAATAACAGAAATGTCTAGATATAAAACACTTGCTATTTCGCAAGATGAAAACATTGAATTTAATACAGTATCAGCTATAAATAAATTTAATGAAAAAGCAAGAAATGAACCTCAAATATGGAGAATAATCCCAGTAGGTAATGGAACATATAAAATATCTACAGCAATATCATCTTCTTCAAATACAGGTAATTTAATAGCACAAACAAATAGTAATGTAAGTGATGCTTATAATCAAATAATTATAGGTAAAAATAATGATGATACTGCAAGATTTAAACTTATACAAATAGATTATAGTGGTAATTAATTATCACTATTTTTTATTTATAAAAATATTTAGCACTAATTATTGACAAGTGCTAAAAGAAGGAGTAATATATAATTAGCACTTTAATAAAAGAAGTGCCAGGAGGTTAAGATTATGTTGACAGATAGACAAAACAAAATCTTAAAACTAATAGTAGAAAAATATATCAAGGAACCAATTCCAGTAGGCTCTAAAGTAATTTCGAAAGCTATCAATTGCTCAAGCGCTACTGTAAGAAATGAGATGGGTGAACTTGAGAAGAAAGGACTATTAGAAAAGACACATACTTCTTCAGGAAGAGTTCCTAGTGAAGCAGGTTATCGTTATTATGTAGATAATCTAATGGAACTAAAACAAATGAATGCAGAAGATATGTTAAAATTACAAATTGTCTTTAAAAACCAACAACTAGCTCTATCTGATGTTATAACTAAG
>JAFZPS010000040.1 GCA_017550205.1 Bacilli bacterium
ATTACTGCAATCTCTTTAGCATAAATAACGGTATGCCACCGACTTATTCTACTTTGTTCTTTAAGTACTCTGAAGTGTTATTCAAAGAATTTCTTTATTAGGTTCCACCTTACCCTAACTCTCTATAAAAGAAGATTTCTTCTACTTCTCTTCATCAGCGATTTCATGTTAAATTATATTATATTTTTCTTTATTTGTCAATGGATTAGTTAACATACACAATATTGATTCCTTATAAGCACTAATTTTTTATCTGGCGCTTGTACTAAATCAGTTCTTTTTAATTTACCATTACATGTTCTATCAAGTTTTTTAAATACTACATGTTTTGGTCGACAATAATTAGGTAATTTTGTTTTAACATATTGCTTAATCATATCTTCATCTAATACAACACCTCTTTTTAATTCAACATAAGCATATAATACATTCCCACTTACAGGATCACTCTTACTTTCAACAACACAATCATAAACATATGGATGTGTTTTAATGACATTTTCTACTTCAGATTTATTAACTAAACAGTCATTTACTTTAACAGTATTACCAAGTCTTCCATCACAAAAAACATTTCCAGTACTATCTTTATAACCAGCATCACCTGTATGCCAAACTATACCATTACAATCAATTGGTGGTCTATGATATAAAATATAATGCTCATCAGTATTATTTAGTTTATCTAAATATCCCATTAATAAACCTATCTTTCCCCCATTAACAACTATTTCACCATTTTCAAGACCTGGAACCTTTTCTACAATAACATTACTATATAATGGTGTTACTTTTCTTCCATAATCATCTTCATATAAAGGAAGAACTATTTCTGTCATTCCATAACCTTCTCTAGGATAAACACCAAAATGCTTCATACATCTTTTCTTTGTTTCTAAATCCACTTTTTCTCCAGCACTTGATATAGTTTTTAATTTGGGTTTTGTTGTAGTATGAGTATCTAAATAATTAAATAATGGTACTAAGATTGCTCTAGGAGCGCAAAGAGAATTAACATTTTCTTCATCTATACAATTAAGTACATACTCTGGATTAAATCTATCAAAATCATTATTATAAATAATACCTTGATGTAAAAGTACTGCACACATATTCCATGTACCCATACCCCATCCACTATCAGCTATAGTATAATGCTTTTTCCCTTTTTCTACACCATACCAAAGTCCTGTAAAGAAATGAGCTAAACTAAATCCATAATTATGCATTACAAGTTTAGGTTCACCTGTTGTACCAGAAGTTGAAAATAAATAACCTAAATCATATATATTTATATCTTCACTCTCAAATACATCACTTTCTTTTTCATATTCATTCAAATAATCCCAATCAGATGAATATGTACTTCTTGGATAAGTACAAAGTTTAATCATTTCATTATCACATGATTTATTTAATTCATCTAATACAAAACTACTACTATCTTTACTTTGAACTATTTCATAGTCATCAGCAATAACACACTTAGGATTACACCTACTAAAAATACTTTTATATTGTGCTTCTTTATTAGCATATTGAAGAGTTAAAGTTACTGCCCCTAATTTTTGTAATGCAAGTGAAACAATATAAAACTCATAATTACTTCTAAGTACTAATGCAACAACATCACCTTTCTTTACTCCTTTCTTTCTCAAATAATTTGCCATCTTATTAGACAATAAACTTAAATCTTTATAAGAAAATTCTCTTCTTTCACCATTCTTATCTACATGGCATAATGCTTGTTTGTTTCCATCTAAACTAGCTACATAATCAACATATTTTGCAAGATTAAAACTATCATAGTTTTTCTTCAAATACTCTGCTAGAAAACTATCATATTTGGAAACTTCACTTATTAGTTTTTCTTTCATATAAATACCTCCTTTTCAAGCAAAAGCCATAATATAAAAAGATGACCCCCTATAAATAGAAAAAGCCATCTTCAAAAAAAAGACCTTTTCTATAAATAGAAAAAGTCTTGAATTACTTTCTTATACCACTATTTACAACAATCCATCAATTGCGTTCCCTATAACGTAGGAATTACGTTAATCCTTACTATTAGTTCAGGATTACAACAATAGAGTGATATTCATATTATTACTACTCATACAGGTTTTCCACTATCTCCTGCTCACTATAACTTTCATCTATAATACTACTGTCTCTATTATAGTTTTTGCTTGTTGAAAAAATTCTAACACAAAAATAATACTAAGTCAATTACTTATTTTTTTCATAAGACTTACCATCTGGTAATATTCCTTGACTAATCATCATATCTAACATAACATCTAAAGTATTATCTAATCTAGTACCAATATCTCCAATTCGTTTATTTAATTCTAATGCCTCAAAATATTCTTTTTTCAATTCTTCTGCATCTAAATCAACTAATTTCTTATCACTAACTACAATATTATTTTTATTATAATAATTTGAAACTATAGATATTTTAAAAATGATTTCTCTAGCCATTAAGTTACCTACATTTTCAATTTTTAATAATTCTTTACATGCATCAATCTCATCATTATTCATAACAATACTTTTTAATTTCTTTGGACTAAGTCCACTAGCTAAAAAAGCTTTATAAGTTTTATTTCTAAAACCTAATTTATGTCCAACATTAGCCATAGTATCATTATCTTTTATTTCCATTCCAGGATCTATATTTAAATACTTACATCTTAATAACTTATATGCAGTTAAAATATCTTTTTGCATTCTTATATCACTTTTATGCATACTAGCAATTACATTCCCTGCATCTAAGAATTCACCTACTGTTGTAATACCCTGTCTCTTTAAATAACGGAATGAATCATTATAAATTATTCCAAATAGTACTTTTATATCAATATCTCTATAATCATCATCATCTTCATGATTTTCTTCTTCCATTCTAGATAAATCATACCATTTTTTAGCTTCTTCTAATTCAATTCTTCTTTGTGTTTCTAAATTCCATTTACTTAAATCAGTATCTATTAAATCTTGAATATTTTTAACACCATTTCTTTTTAGTATTTCAAACATTTCACTATCAAAGAAATGTAATTTTTCCATCAATTCAATAGTTAATCTATTATTCATATTTTGTTTTGTTTTAATATTTATTATTTTTTGAATATAATCTTTAACTATATGTAACTCATTTAAAGAAAAATCATTTATACTATTCTTTTCCATAATAAGTCCCCCTAAAAGTAGCAATATTATAACACAATACCTATTTTTTTTCAAGTTAATCTCTAGTATAATAGTATTAGGATGTGATAAATATGACAATAAACTTTGATTATAATTCACCAGTTATAATTACTTATTTAGTAATATCAATAATAGCTTGGTTATTAAATCTTATTACTGGAGGTAAATCTAATAAACTATTATTTACTAGTTATAGATCATCTATATTTAATCCATTAACTTATATTAGATTATTTACTCATGCAATTGGACATATTGATTTAAGTCATTTAATACATAATTTTTTATTTATATTATTAATAGGTCCAATGATTGAAGAAAAGTATGGAAGTATTAATTTATTAGTAATGTTACTTATAACATCACTAGTAATAAGATTATTTAATACAATATTTAGTAATTATAGTATTACAGGAGCTAGTGGTAACGTATATATGTTAATAGTACTATCAAGTTTCTCTAATATTTCAGAA
>JAFZPS010000041.1 GCA_017550205.1 Bacilli bacterium
ACCATCGTTATCACGTTCTTGGTATTCTACATATGGATCTATTTTTACAAATATTCCACCTTTTTCTTTTACAAATTTTTTTAATTCTACTGTGAATTCTTTTAATAAATCATAGTTATTATAATCTATTAAGAAACCACGTGGTGAATAAAACATTTTCTTTTTTATTATTGGAACATTTTTAGCTAATAAAAGTGCTCCTGCTACTATTTTATTATTATCTTTTAATCCTACATAGTAAGAATTCCATCCATTTATTTTTTTTAAATTAGCCCATTCTTGTGTTTGGTGGAAGGTAATTTGTGGATGTTTATCAGCAAACTTTTTAAATTCTTCTTTACTTAGAATCGTTAATTGCATGTTTTACCTCCTTAATATGTTTCTTTTTTACTATTTTTCTATATATAGGTATTAGTTTTGTAAATACAAAATACATAAAATGATTAGTTATATAATCTAATTCTCCTATAAATTCTGTATATTCTCCGCCTAATCTCTTTTTAAATAACCAAATACCATATTCTGGATCATTAGTACTTGGATTATATGAAGTTCCAAAGAAATCAATAGTTTTATATCCTTCTTTAACAGCATCTTTTATTATTTCATAATAAATTAGATAATTGGCATTTAAAGTTCTAAGTTCAGTACTATTACCACCATGTATTGTCCATACTTTATCTCCATATTTAGCTGTGATTATGGATGATAGAGGATATTTATCTTCTTTTATATTATTTATTTCCGTAATTAGTTTATTTAATCTATCTATTTGATTACCTAATTCTTTTTTCTTATTTTCACTTGTTAGTTTACTAGAACTTTCTTCTAAATTACTTAAATTATTATTTAATAAATTTAAAGTTTTTTCTTTATTTAAATAAACTATATAGATATCACTGTGATTATCTTTATGAAGTTCTTTATAGAATGATAGATAATATTTTTTTGAATATATTGCGATATTTTCTCTATCAGCAGTTGCTTGCATAGTTTTATAGAAATCATCTATATATTTTTCATCATTTTTTAATACTTCTAATTCATAGATATTTCCTTTACTAATAATTTTCTTAGTAGTGGAATGAAAGTTATTATTAATACTTTCTAATCCTTGAGTTAAATCTAATCTAAAGGTATATCTTGGTTGATTATGTTCAAATGCTTTATTATAACCAAGATGTTTATATCCTATTTTTTTTAAGTAATCAACTAATTCATAATTATCTTTTTCATCAATTTTATTTCCATCTAAATCAAGATTTTGTAGTTTTATATCTGGATCTATTTTAAGAAATATAGCTTTTTGTTTTTTTATAAAAGATATTGTTTCTTGAGTCATTACTTTTATTATTTCTTTATCATTATAGTCTAATATAAATCCTCTAGGAGCATAGAAGTAACTATAACCTAAAGGTAAGTTTTTCTTTAATAGTAGTGTAGCAGCAACTACTTTATCTTTTTTCATTAAACCTAAATAGAAAGGTGTTAATCCCTTTTCAATTGAAGCAAATTCACCCCAATCAGTTGATTGTAGGAAATGTGATTTATTGTGTGTTGAGACATATTTTTCAAATTTTTCTTTTTCTAATGTAATTAATTCATACATTTATATCACCTTCTTTTATAGTATATCATATAATAGTGAAATATGGTATAATTCTTGTAAGTGGTGATGAATATGGAACTAAATATTAGAAATGAAGAGAATAAAGAGTTTTTTGATGAAAAAGCAAGTGGGTATGATGAAGTTCATAAACCTTTTATGAATACAAAGAAGAAGTTAATTGAAGTTATTGATAATGAACCTAAGAATGTAGTAGATTTAGGTGCTGGCACTGGATTAGAATTAACATATTATTTTGATAAATATCCAAATACTAGAGTAAAGGCAATAGATTTATCTTCTGAAATGTTAAATAAATTAAGAGAAAGAGATTTTGCTGATAGAGTGGATATTGTTTGTGGGGATTTCTTTACTGTTGATTTTGGTAAAGATGTTGATGTTGTTATGTCTACTTCAGCACTTCATCATTTTTTATATGCAGATAAGATTAAATTATATAAGAAAATATATGATTCATTAAGAGATGGTGGATTATTTATAAATAGTGATTATACTGCTAAAGATGAAGCGGAGGAAAAGAAATTGATTGATGACTATGAAAATAGAGTAAATAGACATAATGATACTCCTTTATCTTTAGAACATGAGATTGAGATATTAAAAATGGTAGGATTTAAAGAAATAGAAGTTCAACAACCAGAAAAAGAATCCTATAAACTATTTAAAGCAAGAAAATAGTATTGTGTTATAATATTTGTAGTTTGGAGGGTTCGATATGGAAAAACAATTTATTGATGAATGTGAATATAAGGGGTTATTAGAAAAAGTAAGGTATGGTAGTGATAGTCTTGAAGAGGCTATTGATATATTTGAGTATTTAAAAGATAAAAGGACTGTAGAAACCGAATTGTTTAGAGGTAAAGTACCTGTGGAATATCCACATATAAAGTTTCTTTCTTATATATTGAATAGTACTATTTCTGATTTTGCAGCAGGTTTTTCAGAATCAGATGAAGAGTTTTTACAATCAGAGTATTTACAAAATCAATTAAAAATAGAAATAAGTAGAATGCTAAAAAATAGTTCTCAAGAATTAATGGAACTAGTTAATAGTGATAAAAATATAAAAGATTTTTCAAAAGAAGAGTTAAAAGAAATAATAGGAACACTTGATAATATAGGTAAGTCTTTAGAAGGTGAAGAGAAAGAATTTTATGAAGATTTCCACTATATATTTGAGGATTATTTATTTGAATTAGGTGGTCAGGGACCAGTTGAGTATACTAAAGAAATACATGGTAGAGAATTACCAAAAGAGATGCTTGAAAGATCTAATGTTAGAAGTATGCCTTCTTATTATTCTGGTTATAGTGTTGATAGTGGATTATTAGGTGAAAGGCATTTGTTTTCATTATATAAGAAATTTGTTAAGTTTTATCCTGATAAAGTAGATGACTTTGTTAGAATGGTTATGTCTACTTCAAAATTAACACCAACTGAATTTGTTACTAATTATTTAATGTTTGCTGCAAAGGGATTAAATAATAATTTTGAAAGTAAGAAAGGTAATATTTCAGTTGATGATTTACATGGTGAATCAAGGAATTTAGTTGGAGCTATTTCAATATTTTCTGCATTTAAGGAAAAAAATGATTTAGATATATATATTGAAGATAGAAAAGATAGTTCAATTAGACGAAGATTTAACGAAAAAATAGTTGAATATAAAAAACTTCAAGAAGCAAAAAAATCAGATGATGATGACAAAAATGTATTTGAAAAAAAGTAATATTTTGAATTAAAAAATGTAGAGTTTCTACATTTTTTTATATCATATAATAATTATCTTCTTTCTTTAGATAATCTTTTTTATTTTCTAAGTTATTTATTCTTTCTTCTAACTTAGATATTCTTTCATTTAATTTAGTAAATTCCTCAATTATATTGAAATAATAGTTATTAGTATTTATTGGAGGAAAAGGCATATTAAAATTATTCATATTATCCCTCTTTCTTAGTATTTTATGATAAAATAAGAAATAGGTGATATTATGCGTCTTAGAAATGTTAAAAATAAGAAAGAAATAATGGATAATTCTAGTTATTTAGTTAAAGAACCTACTTTATATAAAGGAAAATGGAAAGAATTATTTAATAATAATAATCCAATCTATATAGAAATAGGTATGGGTAAGGGTCAATTTATAATTAATAATGCTTTAGCTTATCCAGATATTAATTTTATAGGTATAGAAAAATATGATAGTGTTATTGCTAAAGGTCTTCAAAAAATACCAGAAGGAATTAATAACTTAGCTATGGTTAGATGGGATGCTTTAGGAATAGAAGATTTATTTGATAAAGAAATAGATAGAATATATTTGAATTTCTCAGACCCATGGCCTAAGAAGAGACATCATTTAAGAAGATTATCTAGTAGAGTATTTCTTGAAAAATATGAGAAGATATTTAATGGTAAAAGAATAATAGAAATGAGAACTGATAATAGGGATTTATTCCAATATTCATTAGTTAGTTTTAGTGAATTTGGTTATACTTTAGAAGAAGTTAGTTTAGACTTACATACCGATAATATGCCAGAAATAACTACTGAGTATGAAGATAAGTTTTCTAAAGATGGAATGCCTATCTATTATGTTATGTGTAATAAAGATGTAAATATATAGAAAAAGTTTTCATATTTGAAAAAATAATGATATAATGGTATAAGAGTAGGTGAAATATGAAAAGATTAATTGTTTTACTCTCTATCGTTACTATTTTAGTAACAGGTTGCAGTATTAATAAACTTGATAATAATGATATTGGTAAGAATATTAAAACTATTATGTCAGAGAATAATAAATTATATAATGTTTATTATGAAGGATATAAGTATTATTTACCAAAAGGAATTGGGTTCTTAGATAAAGATGATTATAATGCTATATTAAAAGATAGAAATAATAATAAATACTATTTATATGTTGATGTTATTAGTTATTATCATAAAGTAGAAAATGATTATGAGATTAATTATAATTCACATTATTCTAAGAAAATAGATTATAAGAAAAAGACTGGTTATATTCAAATAGATGAGGTTGATGATAAGTACTTTATACAGTTTGTATATAATTATGCTAAGATGGAAGCTTATGTAAGTAAAGATGAATTAGTAGATGTAGTTACTAATATGTGTATTATACTTAGAAGTATTAGTTATAATGATGTAGTATTAGAAAGTTTAATTGGAGAAAATAAAATTAATTATAAAGAAGAAGATTATACATTATTTAAAGCAGATTCTTCTAAGGAATCTTTCTTAGATGTAGTGGAAAGAGAAGAAACAGATAAATATAAAAAAGATCTTGAAGATGAGAAGATAGATTTAAACTATTAATAGGAGGGTGAACGTATGGGTGTATTTGATAAGATAAAAAATGCTTTATTCGAAGTAGAGTATGTTGAAGTTGAAGAACCACCTAAAAAAGAAAAAAAGGGTAAGAAAAAAGAAGTAGAAGAAGAAAAACCAATTGCTAAAAGAGTTGTCTTACCTGGTAAGAGAGAAGAACGTGTTGAAGAATTAAAAGAAGAAGAATTATTAGATGAAGACTTTGAAATTCGTCCTGTTGAAGAAGAAAAACCACGTGATCAATTTAAGTTCATGGATGATAATGATTTTAAAGTAGACGAAGAACCAGAATTTTTAGAAGAAAAGAAAGAAGAACCAGAAATTATAGATGAAAGACCAATATATGGTGGTTTCAAAGAAGAAGTATCAGAAGAAGTATATACTCCAATTACTACTTATAATAATCCTAATTATAGAAGTAGTAGTGAAACTAATCTATATGGTATGAATAGTCATTCTTCTTATGATGTACCTGTTCATCAATATGGTACTTATGAAAAGAGTGAAAAAACATATTTTAAACCAAGTCCAATTATTTCACCAATCTATGGTATTTTAGATAAGAATTATAAAAAAGAAGATGTTAAAGAAAAAAAAGAAATTAGATTAACTGGTTATACTAGAAGTAATGTAAATGTTGATGATATAAGAGCTAAAGCATATGGTCGTGAGAAAGAAACAGAACCAGAAGTTGAAGAAAATATATTTGAAATAGAGAATGATGCTTCTGAGAATGTAATGGTTGATTTAAGTGATAGATCAAAACCAGAGGTTAAAGAATTAACAATGGGTGATGCTGAAGAATATTTTGAAGATTTAGGGTTAGAATATAATGTAGATTATGTAGATGTAAGTACAGATAGATCTAAAATAAAGAAAGAAGAACCTGTTGTTGAAGAAAAAGTTGAAGCGCCAATAGATCTTAATGAAGTTGAGGAAGAACCTGTAGAAGAAAAGGTTGAAGATGTTAAGATAGAAGTAGAAAAAGAAACTGAACCTGATGATGATAACTTATTTGATTTAATTGATTCAATGTATGAAGATAATGAATAATAAGGAGGAATTATATGGAATTTTTAAATGAATTTTTACCTATAATATTATATATAGCAGGTATTGTATTATTAATTGTATTAATTATATTAGGACTTAAGGCAATTAAAATACTAGATAATGTTGAAGATATTGTAGAGGATGCTCAAGATAAACTTGATGAATTTGAAGGAGCAATTTCATTATTAAGTAAAACAGCTAATAGTTTTGCAGGTATTAGTAGTTCTATAGTTACTGGTATTACTACAGCTATTGGTAAATTGTTTAGTAAAAAATTAAAAGAAGGAGAAGATGAAGATGAGTAAAGATGGAAAGAAAAAAAGACATTATGGAGGTTTCATTCTTGGTGCTTTAGCAGGAGCTAGTTTAGGATTACTATTTGCTCCTAAAAAAGGTAGTGAATTAAGAGCAGATTTAAAGAAAAAATTTGATGAACTACTTGAGCAAGCAAAAGAAATTGATGTTGAAGAAGTAAAATCACAATTTGATAAGAAAGTAGCAGAAATTAAAGAAGAATTAGCTGATATGGATAAAGAAAAAGCATTAGCTATCGCTAAGAAAAAAGGTGAAGAAGCTAAGAAGAAAGCTGAAGAATTAGTAGTATTAGCTAAAGAAAAAGGTACTCCTGCTTTAATGAATACAGCTGAAAAGGTACTTGAAAATGTAATTAAAGTATCTAAAGATGCATTAAAGAAATTAGAAAAAGCTAAAAAAGAAGAGAAATAAAAAGTCCTTTGACTTTTTATTTTTTTATGATAAAATAATGTTAAGTTTTCAGTGATGAAAGAATTAGTAGTAAAATAATTGTTATTTAGAGATCTAATGGTTGGTGAAAATTAGAAAGATTATTTTATGAAATACACCTTTCTAGAGACATCGTTTGCCGCGTTAAGGTTTGAGGGCATGTATATACATGAATTAAGGTGGTACCGCGAATAATTCGTCCTTAGGATGATTATTTCGCGTTTTTTTATTTAAGGAGGTATTTATGCATACTGAATATGAAGTAAGAATACTAGAAATTGATGTAGAAAGTATTAAGAAAAAATTAAACGAGGTGGGAGCTGTTTTTGAATGGGACAGACTACAAAGAAGATATGTATATGATTTTATTCCTAAGCTAGATGGTAAATGGATTAGACTTAGAACTAATGGAGTTAAAACTACTCTTACTATTAAGGATGTAGTTACTTCTAAAATAGATGGTACTAAGGAATTAGAAATTGTAGTTGATGATTTTGATAGAACTAATAGTATATTAGAAGAATTGGGCTATGAACATAGAGCATATCAAGAAAATAGAAGAATACAATATAAATTAAATGGAGTAGAAATAGATATTGATTCATGGCCAATGATACCTACATATTTAGAAATAGAAGGTTCTAGTGAAGAGGAAGTTTATAAGACTGTTGAATTATTAGGATTTGATAAATCAGATATTACTACTAGAGATGTAGAAGGTATTTATAATGATTATGGTCATGATGTTATGGAAATAAAAGAATTAGAATTAGAGGAGGAAAGAAAATAATGACATGTTTTGAAGATTTAATGTATAGGGGTTTAATTAAAGATGTAGCTAGTGAAGATATTGAGAAAGTATTAAATGGAGAGCCAATTACTTTTTATTGGGGTACTGATCCTACAGCTGATTCATTAACAGTAGGACATTATTCTAGTTTAATTACTGCTAAGAGATTAGCTAAGTATGGACATCATCCAATTCTTTTAGTTGGTGGTGCTACAGGACTTATTGGAGACCCTAGACCAACAGCTGAAAGAGAAATAATTTCTAAAGAAAAACTAGATGGTTACTTTCAATGTATTAAGAAACAAGTATCTGATATATTTGATGGTAATGTAGAAATAGTTAATAATTATGATTGGTTTAAAGATATTTCTTGGATTGATTTCTTAAGAGATGTAGGTAAATATATTAATGTTAATTATATGTTAAATAAAGATATTATTTCTAGAAGATTAGAAAGTGGTATTACATTTGCAGAATTTGCTTATACTTTAATGCAAGGATATGACTACTTATATTTAAATGAAACTAAGAATGTTACTCTACAATGTGCAGGTAGTGACCAATGGGGTAATATTACTACTGGTGTTGAATTAATTAATAAAAAACTTGGTAAACAAGTTAATGCATTTACTATGCCTTTAATAGTTGATTCTACTGGTAAAAAGATTGGTAAGAGTGAAGGTAATGCTATATGGTTAGATGAAAATAAAACTTCATCTTATGAATTATACCAATACTTTATTAATACTACAGATGATAAAGTATATGAATACTTAAAAGTATTTACATTCTTAACTAAAGATGAAATAGAAGAATTAATGGAAAAACATAATGCTCAACCAGAATTAAGATTAGCTCAAAAAGAATTAGCTAAACAAATAATTATAGATTTACATGGAGAAGAAAGTTTTAATAGAGCTATTAGTATATCTGAATCATTGTTTAGTGGTGATATTAAATCATTTACTTCAAAGGAAGTAGAAGAAGCTTTCAAAGGGATTGATCCATTTGAAATAAGTAGTGATTTAAATATAGTAGATTTATTGGTAGAAGCATCAGTATGTTCTAGTAAGAGAGAAGCTAGAGAGTTTATAAGTAATGGAAGTATTACTTTAAATGGTGAAAAGATTACTGATTTAGAGTTTATTATTACTAAATCTATATGTATTGATTCTAAATACTTAGTAGTACGTAGAGGTAAGAAAAAGTATTTTGTAGGTATATATAAGTAATTGGTGATTATATGAGAATAATATTAGTTAGACATGCACAAACAGAAGATAATTTTAATAATATTATGCAGGGTTTAAGAAATAATTTACTTAATGATGCTGGGAGAAGACAAGCTCAAAAGTTAAGAGAAGATTTATCCTCTATAAAAATAGATTACTGTTATACATCTCCACTTGTTAGATGTGTAGAAACTGCTTTTATATTAATTGGTGATCGATGTGAAATGATTAAAGATGATAGATTAATTGAAAGAGATTTAGGTGAACTTGAGGGTAAAAAGAGAGAAACATATGATATTGAAAAATATTGGGATTATGATTTGAATAGTAATGATCTTGGAGTAGAACCTCTTAGAAAGTTGATTGATAGATGTAAAGATTTCTTAGAATATATAAAAAATAAGTATCCTAAGGATACTACTATTTTGATAGTTAGTCATAGTGCTCCAGTTAAAGCACTTAAATACTTATTAGAAAATAAAGAATTAAAGGGTAATTTATTTGAGAGAAATATTAAAAACTCTGAATACTTAGAATTTGAGATATAAAAAAAGAAGATTTAATCTTCTTTTTATTTTTACTTATTATAGAATTCAACGATTAATGCTTCATTGATATCAGCATTTAATTCATTTCTTTCAGGTAATCTTACGTATGTAGCTTCCATTTTGTTTTCATCATAATTAATGAATTCAACTCTCTTAGTTACTTTAGATAAACTTTCAGCTACTACTTTTAAGCTCTTATCTTTATCTTTTAATGAGATTACATCTCCAACTTTAACTCTGTATGATGGAATATCAACTTTCTTTCCATTAACAGTTACGTGTCCGTGGTTAACTAATTGTCTAGCAGCACGTCTTGTTGAAGCAAAACCAATTCTGTATACTAAGTTATCTAATCTAGATTCTAGTAATCTTAAGAAGTTAGTACCATTGATACCTTTCATTTTTTCAGCTTCTAAGAATGTTTTATGGAATTGTCTTTCGTTTACTCCATACATGAAACGAACTTTTTGTTTTTCTTTTAATTGAGTTCCATAGTCAGATAATTTACCTTTACGGTCATTACCATGTTGACCAGGTCCGTATGGACGACGAGATAATTCTTTACCAGATTCATTAATTGAGAAACCAACACGTCTAGCTTGTTTATAATTTGATCCTGTGTATCTTGACATAATATTTCTCCTTTCCTTTTATTACAAAGTCTTGAAGGGTTTAGTCATATCTTAGGGAGTTTCTCTTTCACTAAACAGCTAATCGCTACTTTTAATTGAAAAACACTTTAAAATATTCTAAACCTGCTGTTTCAGGAATTTGCACTATTAATTATATTGTAAAAACGTTGATAAGTCAAGAAATTGTTTAATTTTTAGGTTTTTTTGCGTAAATTGTAGAAAAATGTTGAGTATATATGATAAAATATTGTTTAGAATAGAGGTGGAGGAATGCAAGGACAGTTTCTGATTATTGTATCAGTAATAATTATTATTTTAGTTATTGTTATTGTAATGCTTCATTTTGTTAGAAAAGCGGAGTTAAAGTATTATCGAAATAAAGTTAAAAACTTAGAGATTGAACGTAATATGATTGCTTCTACTCCAGTGCTTTTAGAACTTTCTAAGGTAGAGCCAATTATTAAAAATGATAAGATGGAAGAAAAGTATAATAAATGGCAAGAAAAGTTTGAAGATATTAAGACTAGAAGATTAACAGTAATAGATGATATGCTTATAGACTTAGATATTTATGTAGATAAAAGAGATTATAAGAATTGTGGTTATAGAATTGCATCTACAGAGATAGAAATATATAAAGTTAGAGAAGCTGCTGAACACTTACTTGAAGAGATTAAAGATATTACATTAAGTGAAGAAAAATATCGTGCTATAGTTACTAAATTAAAAGCTAAATATAGGAGTTTAACTAAAGAATATCAAGATCATAAAGAATTATATGATTTTATGCAAGAAGCTATAGAACTACAATTGGAAAATATAGAAAAAAGATTCTTAGATTTTGAAAAAGTTATGGAAGAAAATGAGTATAGTGAAGTAGTTCATGTTTGTAAGGCTCTTGATACTATGATAGAGCATATGGATATTATTATTTTAGAAACTCCAGATATTTTGTTAATGAGTCAAAAGATAATTCCTAATAGAATGAATGAAATATCTAATACTTATAAAGAAATGGTACAAGATGGTTATGTTTTAGATTATTTAAATATTGATTATAATATTGAAGAATCTAAGAAGAATATAGAAAAAATAATGGATAAAGTAAAAGTACTTAATTTAGAAGGGGCAATGTTTGATTTAAAAACAATGCTTGAGTATTATGATTCATTATTTGTAGATTTTGAAAAAGAAAGATTATCTAGAAAAGTATATGAAGAAAATGTTGGAGATTTCTATAAGAAATTAGAAAAGACTAATTTATTAGTTAGAGATGTATATAATCAATTAGATGATATAAAGAATATGTATGATTTAAGTGATGAAGATGTATCTATAATAGATGAAGTTAATAAGACATTAGTAGTTATAAACGATGATTATAAAAAGACAATTGCTAAAGACGATTCTAAATCAACGCCATATTCAGTATTGAATGAAGAAGTTGAGAGTTTAACTAATAGACTTGCAATTATGGAAGATGATTTTGATAAGGCATTAAAATCACTTGGTAATATGTATGATGATGAGTTAAGAGCTAGAGAACAGTTAGAGGAAATAGAAGAGTTCTTAGATACTTGTAAGAATGAAATTAGAAGTTATAAGTTACCTGTTATTACTGATAATTATTATGTACAGCTTAGAGAAGCAAATGATGCAATTGTTGAGGTGATAAGAGAATTAGAAAAGAAACCTATTGTTATTAAGGTATTAAATACTAGAGTAGATACTGCTAGGGATTTAGTATTAAAACTATATAATACAACTATGAATATGGTTAAAACAGCTAAGATGACAGAAATGATTATTGTGTATGGAAATAGATATAGATCTATTATTAATGAAGTAGATAAGGAGCTATATGATGCTGAAAAACTATTTTATAAAGGAAGTTATAAAGAGGCATTTGATATAGCTATGAAAGCTATTTCCAGAATAGATGAAAAAATTTATAAAAAATTGGAGGATTTATATGAAAAATAATAAGGGAATTGGTAAATTTGAATTGTTAACAATGATAGTTATAGGTATGATTGTTATTTCACTAGTGTTATGGTATTTTATAGGAGTTGCTAATAGAGAGAGATATACTACAATGAGAAAGAATGCAGCTAGTTTATCTCAAACGATATCTACTAATATTAATAGTTTTCATAATACTGATATAGCTTATTTAGGAGAAGCTATTAGAGATGGTTATGTTTCTGCTATATCTAGTCCATTTAGTGGAAAAAATTGTTCTCAATCTGAGTCTAAAGTAGAAATGAAAGATGCAAAAGCAGTAGTTACTTTAAGATGTGATAACTTTTTAATAGATCAAGTACATATTACTAATGATTATGGAAATATTCCTATCTATAAAGTAAGTGAATGGAAGACAGAGAAACCCAAAGGTAAATCTGAAAAGAGAGTATTATATAATTGTTTAGATGGTGGAAAAGAAAAATATGAAGAGTATGTAGAAGAATTATACTTTGTTTCACTAATTAATAACGATTATGGAAGTAATCATTATGATGCTAGTACTATTAAGAATGAATGTATAGTAGTTAATAAGACATTCTATCGTACTAAAGAAAAATTAAAATAAACAACTTCGGTTGTTTTTTTTATGAAATTTTGCTAAAATATGTGCGTGGTGATTTTATGGATAGAGTAATATTAATAAAATATGGGGAATTATCTACTAAGAAAGCTAATCGTAATTTTTTTATAAATACTTTATATAAGAATTTAAAGAGTAAGTTATTAGGGTATGATGTAAAAATACATAAAGATAGAGCTAGAATGTATATAGAATTCTTAGAAAAGGATTTAGATTCTATTAAGAATATCGTTTCTAAGGTATTTGGTATACATACTTATCATATTGCTTATATAGTAGATACAGATGATAGAACTATTCAAGATAAAGTACTTAGTAGTGTTAAACTAGAAGAGTTTAAGACTTTTAAAATAGAAACTAAAAGAAGTAATAAGAATTTTCCTATTCATAGTCAAGATTATAATAGAGTATTAGGGGGATTAATATTAAAGAATATTAGTGATGTTTCGGTGGATGTTCATAATCCTCAGTTATGGATTACTGTAGAGATTAGAGATAAGAATACATTTATATATTTTAATTCATATACAGGTAGTGGTGGATATCCAGTAGGTACTCAATCTAAAGGTATGTTGATGTTAAGTGGGGGAATTGATTCTCCAGTAGCAGGTTATCTTGCTATGAAAAGAGGAATGATACTTGATGCTGTATATTTCGAAGCTATGCCTCATACTAGTATAGAAGCTAGAAATAAAGTTATTACTTTATGTAGAAAACTATCTGAGTACTGTGATCATATTAATCTACATATAGTTAACTTTACTCCTATACAAGAAGAAATATATAAGAATTGTCGAGAAGATTACATGATTACTATTATGAGAAGAATGATGTATAGAATAATGGATAAGTTATGTAAGAAATATAAGGGTTTAGTTATAGTAAATGGAGAAAGTGTAGGACAAGTTGCTTCTCAAACATTAACTAGTATGAATGTTATTAATAGTGTTACTAATATACCTGTAATTAGGCCAGTAGCATGTTTTGATAAATTAGAGATAATGGAGATTGCTAGAAATATAGATACTTATGAGACTAGTATTATTCCATATGAAGATTGTTGTACTGTGTTTGTTCCAAAGCATCCTGCAATTAATCCTAAGATGGGTATAGCTATAAGTGAAGAGGCTAAATTTGATTATGAAAGTATGTTAGATACTTGTGTAGAATCTTTAAATACAATAGTTATTACTAGTAAAGAAGATAATCAATTTAGTGATTTATTATAAAATAAAAACAAGGGTTGAACCTTGTTTTTTTATATACTATTAAATGCTTTATCAGCATAGTCTGTTATTTCTTTTAGACCATTAATTAATTTATTAATACTTTCAACTTGTTTTTTTGCATTAGATATAAGTTTCTTTAAATCTTCTGATTTTTTAGGATCTATTTTATTAGCTGTTTCATCATATAGTTTTTCTAATTTATGTATTAAGAATTGATATCTATCAACTAATTCTTCAGTGTGTTTATCATTTACAGTTGGTTTAGATTTTAGTTCATCATATTCCATATCTAAAATATTAATTTGTTTTTCTAAACGGTCATATTCATCATTAAAGTACTTATCATATGATTGTTTTCTATCATTATTAATTATTCTTTCTCTTGTTTCAGCACCAACTGTTCCAATTTTTGAGATATTATCAATAAATAATATTATTTCATTAATATCTTCAGGATTTTCATATTTATCTATTATTTCGAATAATTCTTTTGTAGCGTTTTCTTGTTTTGTAATATCATCTAAAGCAAGTGTTATTAAAACACTATTTAACTCTGTACGTAGGCTCATATTTTTAGCATGAGAAGGTGTATCTATATATTTACTTTTTACTATGTGATTACCAGTTTTTGTAGTTATAAGTTTAGATACTTCTCCATTAGCAACTTTTTCTATATCTTCTTCATTATCTTTACTTTGTTTATTTTCTTTATTAGTTTCTTGTATTGCTTCTTGTTTTTTCTCTTCTTGTAATCTTAGTTTTTCCTGTTCTTGTTGGATTTGTTTTTGTACTAAATGATTTAATGCTTGATTTAAATATGACATTAATACTTCATCATTATCTTTTTTAGCACTTTCTATTAATTCTTTTAAATCTTGTATTAGTTTTTCCATATAGCCACCTACTTTATTAAAGTATAACATATCTTTGTATTTTCCTATTATTATTTATTGTCATTTGACACGTTATTTGATAAAATATGTATATTGAAAAGGAGAGATAATATGAAATTTTTATGTGTAAATGCTGGAAGTAGTTCTTTAAAATTTCAATTATTTGATATGCCAGAAGAAAAAGTATTAATTAGTGGTTATATTGAAAAGATTGGTTTGGAAGATAGTTTCTGGACTACTAAGGTAAATGGAGAAAAGATTAAAGGTGCTAAATACTTAAAAAATCATAGTGAAGCAGTAGAGGTTTTATTAAATGAATTAATTGAACATAAAGCTGTTACTTCATTAGATGAAATTAAGGGTGTAGGTCACCGTGTATTACATGGAGGAGAAAAATATAGTGATTCAGTATTAATTACTGATGAAGTTATCCAAGATATTAAAGATTTAACTAAATTAGGACCTCTTCATCATCCTGGTAACTTAGCTGGTATTGAGGCTTTAAAAGCAGTATTACCTGATGTACCAATGGTAGCAGTATATGATACAGCTTTCCATCAAACTATGCCTAAAGAAAACTATATTTATCCAGTACCATATGAATGGTATGAAAAATATGGAGTTAGAAAATATGGATTCCATGGTACTAGTCATAAATACATTACTACAGTTATGAAAGAAAAATTAGGTAAAGAAGATGTTAACTTAATTATTTGTCATATTGGTAGTGGTGCTAGTATTAGTGCAGTAAAGAATGGAAAATGTTTTGATACTACAATGGGTATTACTCCATTAGATGGATTAATGATGGGTACTAGAAGTGGTGCAATCGATCCATCTATCTTAGAATATGTTTGTAAAGAATCTGGTGAAGATATTACTACTATTACAAATGCATTAAATAAGAAGAGTGGTTTACTTGGAGTATGTGGATTCTCTGATAATAGAGATGTTGAAAAAGCTGCAGCTAATGGTGATGAAAAGGCAATCTTAGCACTTAATATGTATCATGATAGAATAGCTAAATATATAGCTGATTATTATATCGAATTAGGTGGAAATGTTGATGCTATAGTATTTACTGCTGGTATTGGCGAAAATGGTATAGAATCACGTGAAGAAATCATTAATAGATTAAATTGTATTGGACTTTCTATTGATAAAGAAGTAAATAACACAATAGCTGGATATAGAGATAAACAAGAAGGTAAGATTAGTTCTAATGATTCTAAAGTAGATATTTATGTAGTACCTACTAATGAAGAATTAATGATTATTAAAGATACTTATAAGATAGTAAAGGGAGAATAACTCCCTTTTTTCTTGATTTTTTTAGTAATTTATGATATAATATGTAATCACTTGGGGGATAGAGTAATGGAAAAATTAGATAAAAAAGAGAAATTAGAAAAATTAAAAGAAAAAATTAAATATTATAGAGGTAAGAGAAATGAGACAATAGCTACAAATGTATTAAAAGGTACAATTATTGCTTCACCATTTCTTATTGCGGGATTATTGTTAGGTGGACATTTTATTAAACATAAAAACATACCTGGACATATTGATTATCTTGAAAGACATGCAAATAACACAATAACATATTCTAGTGATACAGGATTATTAGAAAAAAATACTGAATATGTAATAAGTGATCAAAACCATAAAGATAAGATGACTTATTATGGACCATGGGTTCAACAAGCAGATGGAACTTATACATCTAGTGTTAAAGAATATATTTTAAATGATATTGGTGAAAAAGAGATAAATGAATTAGTAAATAAGGAAAACTTAGCTTTTGAAGATATTTTTAACCTAAGTGTTGACGGATGTACTGATAGATTATATCGTAAAGATAGTTTAACTCAAGAAGAATTAGAAATGGAACCTCATTTTGAAATAACAGTATTTGATGTTGATAAAAATGATACTATGATGGTAAGAGAAACTCCTGAAGAAAATAAAGATGATATAGCAATTGTCGTTCTTGGCGTTTTTGCTGCTATATTGTGTGAAGGTGTTATTCTTATGATTGCAGGTCCTTATTCTAGTTTGTATGATTTTGAGAGTACAAGAGGATATTCAATGGACATAAAAAATTATAAGAAAGAAATAAAAGAATTAAAAAAAACAAAATAAAAAAAGTCATTTGTTAATGACTTTTTTAGTTTGCTGTTATAAAATTAATAATAGGTGATGTATGTGCAGTATTTATTAGCGGCAGCGGTTTTGCCAATATTTCTATTATGTTTCTTTGTATATAAGAGGGATCCTCATCATGAACCTGGTGGGGTATTGGCTAAAATATTTATATTAGGTTTTTTTAGTGCTATTCCAATAGTAGGTGTTGAATTTGTATTAGGATTTTTATTTCCTACAGATGATGTTTCTAGTTTTATTTTAATATTTATAAATGTATTTATATCTGTAGCTTTAGTAGAAGAGGGATTTAAATGGATTATTACTTTACTATGTGGATATAGAAATAAAGAATTTGATGAAGTGTATGATATTATTGTTTATGCAGTATTTGCTTCTTTAGGTTTTGCTTGTATTGAGAATATATTATATGTATTTGCAAATGGTCTTGGTAATGCAATATTAAGAGCATTATTATCTATACCAGGTCATATGTGTTTTGGTGTATTTATGGGTTATTTCTTTGCACAAGCTAAAGTAGGAAGAATTAATAAAAGCAGTAGTGTATTTACTAGAAATATAGTACTTAGTATATTAGTTCCTACTATTGCGCATACTTTATATGATGCTTTAATATTTTATACTGAATACAATATATTTAGTATATTAGTATTCTTTGTATTTGATGTTGCTATGGTTGTTATGGGAATAGTTACTATTAATAAGATGTCTAAGATTCAACAAAACTTGGATACTCATTTAGATACAGGTATTTTAAAAACTACTGATACAGGAGAATTAATATATACTAGTGTAGTAGGTAGTGGAGATATACATTATTGTCCATTATGTGGTAATAATGTAGATGGATGTAATTACTGTTCTCATTGTGGATTTAGAATAAGATAGAGAGATAATTCTTTCTATTTTTTGTTTATTAGTGTATAATATTTATGAAAGTTTAGAAAGAAGGAATAATATGAAGATTTTATCTGTTAATGCAGGTAGTAGTTCATTAAAATTTACTTTATTTGAGATGAATGATGAATCTGTTATCGTAAGTGGTGTATTTGAAAGAATAGGTTTAGATAATAGTTTTTATAGATTTAAAATAAATGGTGAACAAATAAAAGAAGAAGTAGAACTTCCTACTCATACTGAAGCAGTTAATGTACTTTTAAACAAGTTAATTGATTTAAATATTATTAAATCATATGATGAGATAAAAGGTGTAGGACATAGAATACTACATGGTGGAGAGAAGTATTCTGAATCAGTAATTATTAATGATGATGTTATTGAAAGTATTAAAGAATTAACTCCTCTTGGACCACTTCATCATCCAGGAGAAATAGCTGGTATTATGGCTTTAAAAGAAGTATTACCAGAAGTACCAATGGTAGCAGTATATGATACAGCTTTCCATCAAACAATGGATGAAGAAGCTTATTTATATCCAGTACCTTATAGTTGGTATAAAGATTATAAAGTAAGAAAATATGGGTTTCATGGAACTAGTCATAAGTATATTGCTGAGGCTGTTAAAAAAATCATTGGAAAGAAGAATTTTAAACTAATTAGTTGTCATATAGGTAGTGGTGGCTCTATTTGTGCTATTAAAGATGGTAAATGTGTAGATACTACTATGGGATTTACTCCACTTGCAGGAATTATGATGGGAACTCGTAGTGGTGATATAGATCCATCAATTATACCTTATGTAATGGAAAAAGAAGGTAAGAATGCTTCTGAAATAGTAGATGATTTAAATAAACAAAGTGGTGTTTTAGGGCTTAGCTGTTTATGTAGTGATATGCGTGATTTAGTAAATGCTTGTGAAGAAGGTAATAAACAAGCTATTATAGCTAAAAATAAATATGTAAGAAGAGTAGTTGATTATATTGCTCAATATTATGTATTACTTGGTGGATGTGACATTATAGTATTTACTGCTGGTGTAGGAGAAAATAATGTTGCTATAAGACGTGAAATATGTGAAAAATTATCTTGCTTAGGAGTAAAAATAGATTTAGATTTAAATAATATACGAGGAGAAGAAACTAAGATTAGTACTAATGACTCTAGTATATTAGTATATACAATCCCTACAAATGAAGAATTAATGATTGCTAGGGATACATTAAGATTAATGAATAGATAGGAAATTGTTATGTATAATGAATTAATTAATAAAATTAAAGAATTTGATAATATAGTAATTGCTAGACATATAGGAGTAGATCCTGATGCTTTATGTAGTCAATTTGCGCTTCGTGATTCAATTTTATTAACTTATCCAAATAAAAAAGTATTAGCTGTAGGTACAGGTAGTCAAAAGTTCTTATCTTTTGGTAAATTAGATAAATATGAGAAATTAGATAATGCATTATTAATTGTTTGTGATACACCTGATAGAAGAAGAATAGATTCTGCATTAGTAGAAGATTTTAAATATTCTATTAAGATAGATCATCATCCTTTTGTAGAAAAAGTATGTGATTTAGAAATAATAGAAGATGATAAGACTTCTGTTAGTGAAATAATAATGAAAATATTAGAAGAAACAGAACTACAATGTGATAGTAATATTGCTAGTACTTTATATATGGGATTAGTATCTGATTCTAATAGATTCTTATTTAATAGTTGTACCCCAGAAACATTTAGTATAGTTTCTAGATATTTAGAAAAATATCCTTTTGATTTATCTAGTGTATATCAAAAGTTATATTTAAGACCATTAAATGAAGTTAGATTAGAAGGATATATTTCATTAAATATGAATGTTACTCCTAATAATCTAGGATATATTTATATAAGTGATGAAGTAATAAATAAGTATGGAGTAGATAGTGCATCTGCTGGTAATATGGTTAATAATTATAACTTTATTAAAGAAGTACTTGTTTGGGCAACAATAACTGAAGATATTAAGAATAATCAATTTAGAGTATCTATAAGATCAAGAGGACCAGAAATTAAGAATATTGCTGAAAAACATGGTGGTGGAGGACATAAATATGCTGCTGGTGTTAAAGCAAAAACTAAAGAAGATGCTATGGAAGTAATGAGAGATTTAGATATTCTATTAGAAGAGTATAATAAGGAGGAAGTATAGTATGATAATAAAAGAAGCTAATTTAGATATTATTGCTACTAGAAGAAGTCAATATCCTGATGATAATAGACCAGAGTTTTTATTAGTAGGTAGAAGTAATGTAGGTAAAAGTAGTTTTATTAATTCTATTTTATCTCGTAAGAATTTAGCTCATACTTCAGCTACTCCAGGTAAAACTCAAACATTAAACTTTTATGGAGTAAATGATAACTTTTATTTAATAGATGTTCCTGGATATGGGTATGCTGCTACTGATAAGAAAACTCAAGCTAAGTTTGGTATGATGATAGAAGAATACTTAGAAAAAAGAGAACAATTAAAAAGAGTATTTATGCTAGTAGATTTTAGACATAAACCTACTGAAGATGATTTACTTATGTATAATTTCTTAAAGTATTATAATCTTCCTGTTACTGTTATTGCTACTAAAGCAGATAAAGTACTTGGAAGTAAAAAAGAAAAGAATCTAAAAGTAATTTTAGATACATTAGATTTAGTAGTTGGAGATGATTTAGTTGTATTCTCAAGTGTTACTAAATTAGGTGTAAAAGAGGTATTAAATAAAATAGAGGTATTAGTAAACGAAACTCTTTAATGATTGAATCATATATTATATTGGGTGAATATATGAAGATTGAGAAACTTAATGTTACGGATTATAAAATATATTATTATAAGAAACAACTTGATGAAAAATCTTTATATAACGATATAAAAGAGTTAATAAAAAAAGTTCAAAAGAGATTAAAATTAAAAGGTTTTTATAAAGTACTCGCAGTAAATAAAAAGATAGGTCTATTTTTGATACTAAAAAAAATAGAAGATAATTTTTATAGGAATACATTGGATTTTAAAATAGAAATAAGTGATTTAGATGTATACTTTAAAACAAATGATTATTTTGTTATTAAAGATTTATCTGATATAAAGTATAAAGATGGGATGTTTTATTGTGTAGTAGATGAATCTTTTGATAAGATACTTGAAAAGGTTGAATTTGGGGATTTTTTGGTTGGTTATGATGATGTAAAGTTGGTGAAAATATGAGTAATAAGAAAAAGTTTTTTATAATATTTTTATTTATAATTTTAGATGCTTTTTTACTTGTTGGTTATTTGGTTATTAGAGATAAAACTAATTTAAATAATCTAAAGAAAGAAGTGAATGAATTAAATAAATTAGATCTTACTAAAGATGCATTTAATAGAAGAATTAAAACTAGTGGTGATTATGCTTTAGTTGAGAAGACTATTAAGACTTATTTAATTGAATACTCTAAAGGTATACAAGAAGTTAAGGGTATTATGAATGATTCTAAACTTACTAAGATATTATCATATGATAATTATTCTACTGATGGTTTTGAATTTAATGAGTCTTTTAAATACTTAAGTAGTGAAAAAGAAGAGTTTAATAAAGAAATAGATTCATTAATAGAAAAATCTAATGAAAAGTATATTAATAATTATATAGATAAGAAAATAGAGGATAATTATTATAATGAATTATGTAAAGAGTTATTAATTACTAAGAAAAGGATTAAATCTTTAGAAGAAACAAAAAAGACTTTAGAAGAGATAAAACCTAAAGTTAATAATATTATAGATACTAGTACTGAAGTACTTAATTTAATAAAAGATAATAAAGATAATTGTATTCTAGAAGAAGGACAAATTAAATTTAAATCTAAAGCAGTATATGATAAATATAATGAATTAATAAGTAAAATAAAAGAAGACTAATGTCTTCTTTTTTAATATCCTTTATTTTTTAGATCATTTACTAATTGTACATAGAATTCTCTAACGTCAAAGCCTTTTATATTTTCTCTATTTAAATCAACTACATCTCCATGGGATATACCTCTTTTATATGGTGTTTCTATTAGAGTAAAATCTTTATCTATAGGGAATGATTCAATTCCTACTAAACCATCATTTTTACCATCATAATGTTTTACGTAGGCACTCATTAGATTAAGAGGGAAACCTCCACCTGTAGCCTTCTTTATAATAGAACCATATGCTTGATAATATACTTTATCAGAACAAGGCATTTGTTTGTTTAATTTTTCTGTTTCTGGTTGTGTTAAATCAGTAACACCTGCAATGAAGTCTGGGGCTTTATCACCTAGTTTTTTTAATGTGAAGTTATAACCACCAGCTACTTTCTTCTTTAATCCCTTAGGGGCTTTATTCATTAAATAATCTGCATATAAGCAACCATGGTTAGGTGTATTAATCATGGTAAGAGAAGCAATATATTTATCCATTCCTAGATTAGCGATTGCAAATCTCGTGTCTAATCCTCCTTTAGAATGGGCAATTACATTTATTTTCTTACAATTTGTTTCTTTTATTATTTGTTTTATACGATCAGCTAATTCTTCTGCTGAATCTTTTACTGCTAGAGATGATGAATGATTACCATAATAAATAGTAGCTCCATTTTTTACTAGTTCTTCTGGTATTCTACCCCAATAATTAAGTTTTTCATAATCTCTAAAGAATATGCCATGGACTAAGAGTATTGGATATTTTGTTTTACATATTTCATCTTTAGCTCTAGATTCATCTAATTTAATTTTATTATTCTCAAATACAACTTCATCTCTACATACTTTAATAATTATAACTAGCATAACTAAATGTGCTATAGGTACTAAACCTAGAATAAGTCCAAATAATCTATATCTTACACCTAGTTGTTTAGAGAATAGATATACTCTAATAATTCCAGCCCAAAATACTAAATTAAGTATTATTATTAAAAAAATCATATTTATTAATAATACTTTAATATCTATTGGATATTTTAATAGTATTACTAGATATAATATGATATCTAGAATAATATTAGTTAGAAAAATTATTAATAATCTATAACCATCTCTTACTACAGATAAACCTTTACTAAGTAATTTTTTATTAAGAAGTGATGGAAATATAATTATTATTGGTATGAATAATATCATAAATATTAGAGATATTTTTATATTAAAGGTATTTTCTAATATATAAGTATTGGATACTATAAATAATATAATTGAATTTAATATTAGTGTTATTATTCCCATATTATGCTCCTTTATTTTCCGTATTTTATATCATTTACTTTTTGAACACGGGCATAGAAACCATTACCTTTTTTCTCACTTAATTTAATGAAGCCTAAACTTTTAAACATTTTTTGTGAAGCGGTATTATAATTCATAACATGTGCAGTTATAAAAACACCTTCTTCATCAGCTATCTTAACTATTTCTTTTAACATATCAGTACCTATACCTTGACCTTGATATTCCTTTTTTACAGCTATTTGATATATATAATAACCCCCATCACATTTTACTACTGAGTTATATCCTACAGGAGTATTATTATCAAAAGCTATGAAAAGTATATCTGAACTATATGTTAGGTTTGAATAGTTTAAAGTACCACCATTAGCAGATAGATTTTCTCTATTTATATTTTTTTCAACATAATCACAGATATTTAAAAATTCGTCTGTTCCGATTTTTATATTTCTAATTTCCATAAAATCACCTAAAATGATTATAACATAAAAAGAGAGATTATTCTCCCTCTTTTGTATTATATTTCTTAACTAATTGTTTTGCAGCTTCTTCTGGCTCCATTGTAATACATCCAATTAAGAATTCTTTTCTAATTCTTTCATCAAGATTATCAGATGGTGGAATTATAACTATACGACCTTTTTCAAATTCTTCAGCATCTTCTACTTTAACATCAGTTATATTAAAGTTTTCAATATCCATATATGCATAAATAAAACCACCTATTTTTGATCTTTCTCCATACAATTTTGATGAATCAATAGGACCAAAACGCATTAAGTAACCATAAGTATCTGTGCCAATAACAATTGATTTTGTTTCGAAATATGCATAATCACTATTAGTATAATTCCAGTGACCATATTCTCTTTTTTGATACTCATGTATTGATTTATAATGTTCTAGTTTTTTTAATCGTATAGTTCTAGGATCTTTATCTAGTTCTTCTTGTAGTTTTTTTATTTGGATAGCTCTTGGATCATTATCTAATTCTTCTTGTAGTTTTGGAATTTCTGAGAAATAACTGTTAGCGGCTTCAAGGTATGTAGTGTATTCCTCTCTAAACTTATTTAATGTTTCTTTTTTCATAAACCCTCCTGAATAGTATTTATTATAACTATGTTTTTAATAATATGCAATAATATTTTATGTTATAATTTATATAGGTGAATAATATGGAAAAGAAACAGTTTGAGAATAATAATTTTGTATTATACGCTCCTGATAGTTTAAAACATGTATTTAAGAATTTAGAAAAAGTACTTTATGAAACGTTAGAGGTATATAAAGATTTATTTAATGTTGATGATTTTAGAAAGATAAGTATTTATTATTTTGATGATATAGATAAGTTTAGAGATTATGTATATGAATTGAGGGGTGAGAAAGATTCATTACCTCAGTATGCTAATGGAGTATTTGCAGAAGATAAAATAATTGCCTATATAAATCCTAACATTAAAGAAAGTGATCCTTTATTTAATAAAAGAGTGCATATGGCATCACATGAGTTATTTCATATTATGTATAGGGAATTAGTTATCAATAAGAATCATCAGGAGAGATTTACTTGGTTTGATGAAGGATGTGCACAGTTCTTTTCTGGAGAAAAAAATTATGAGTTGAATGATGGATTTAGTGAATGGTTTAGTAAAATTAAATCAGAAACTAAAGAAATACCTGATTTAAATAATCTAACTCATGGAGATGCATTTAAAAATGATAATTATAATGGATATGATTTAAGTTTATTAGCTGTTAAAAATTTATATGAAAGATTAGGTCCAATAGGATTTAAAAGAATATTTGTAGATAGTAATAGAATATATAATTATGGTTTAGATGTTTTAGAACAGGCTTTTCTATTCTATAGTGTACAAATGGGTATTATTAGAAAATAAAAGAAGCTTATGCTTCTTTTTTATTGCGTATTAAAGAGATATTTGTTATTATAAATAACTAATTAGAGGTGTTATTATGGAAAATAGAAAATCATTTGCAATAAATTGTGCTAAAGCTTGGTCTATACAACTTTATTCCGATTTTTGTTTTGATACAAATCAATGGCATTTAAGACAATATATGCAAGATATAAGAAATGGAATAATAAAAGAATTAGGAATAGATTTACCTCTATATACCGAAAATATAGAATATGATGTAGAGAGTGGTAAAGATGAAATGATCTATAATGCGATAGCTAGTTCAGACAAGACTATTACTTTTTATGATTTTATAGCTTGGTTTAATGATCAATATAATAGTATTAGAGAAGATGCTAAAGATTTACCAAAACTACAGTTCCCAGTATATAAATGGGAAAAAGGAAAGAATGAGGATGCTTCTTTTGTTTTTCATTCTCTTAGTTATGGTATTGATGGACATTTAATAGCTTTTTCAGATGAAAATGAAAAATTAAATGAATATGTTCGTAGACATCTACATATAGTTTTTGATGAAGAAGAAGGTAAGTATAAACAAGATATCCTAGGGTATGGGCCCGCTTATGGTTGGAATGAGCCAATAGATGCTATGTCTCAAGAATTAATGAAAGAATACATGGATTTAGCATTGAAATATAGAGATTATTTAGATGCATATGAAATATTTAGAAGGACTAATACAGAAGTTGATAAGAGACAATTTCATAAAAAGGGACCTCTTACAACAGCAATCATGGGTGTAGATCCATATCGAGATTTATCACAATTTATTGTTCATTTTGGTCATGGTGGTAATGAACCGGGATTTTATTTTACTTATGATTTAGGAAATGAAACTTTAAAAGAACCAGTTCTTAATTTTCATGAGCCTTGTGCTGATGAAGACGTTTTAAAAGATCAAGAAAATATAAGAAATAATAATCCACATGTATTAGCTAAGACATTACGTGTAAATAAGAGTATTTTACCTTTTAAGATTAAATAGGAGTGATATAATGGCAGAATTTAGTAGTAATGAAGTAATAGAAATGACTTTGAATTATATTTTGGAAAATCAAGATGAATGTAAAACAGAAAATGGTACTTATTTTGTGAGTAAAGAAAAAATATGTGATCTTATGGAAAAATATCTTAAAGATGAACCTTGGTATAATTTTAGAATTAAATTGCAATCAGAAGAAGCAGCAAATTGGGAGGCAGCAAGAAGAGCGAATGAATGCTATGATGAATTAGAAAATAATAAATCTTATATTGTTACAAAAGAAGGGATAGAAATAATAAAACCTCTTAAGAAAGCAATAAGAGAAAATAATCGTAAAATATTAGCAGAATATATAAAAGATAATTCTTTAAATATTGTTGGTTGTGCTGTGCTACTTGGAATAGTAGGCGGAATTGTGGCAGTGCCAATTAATGTTACCAATAAGCGAGATAAAGAATGGCAAAGATATGAGAATGCAAAATTTGTAACAGATTTATGCCAATATAATTTATCAGATATTTATGTAGTATATGATGTTAATAATGCATATTTTTGTACAAGAAAGTTAGAAAAGATTACCGAAGAAGATAGTATAAACGGAAATTTTGATTTAGGTACAGGTAGTGTAGGTGAATACTATTATCGTGATGATATATATGGTTATTATGAAGTTAATACTGGTAATAAAATGTGTATGGATCATGAAGATGGATTTTATATTGAAAAATTGACTGATTTTTATGATGTTGATGATATGAAAATTAGAGATTATAGTATATCTATTTCAGAAGTAGAAAATGAAATTAATAATGAATTCTTATTATCAAGAACTCCAAAAATGAAGAGAAAATAAAAAGAAGCTTATGCTTCTTTTTTATATTACTATAGTAATTACATTATTACTTCCTTTATTAACTACTTTAGTTAGAGTATTTTGTAGTTTATATCTAATGTTATCTGGCATTAGATTTATTTTTGATTGAATACCTTCTTGGACAATTGATTCTAGACTACGTCCAAAGATTTCACTTTTCCATATTTCATTATTATTTTTATTTAAATAATCAATAAGCTCTTTTGATTGTAGTTCACTTCCTATGATTGGTTCAAAAGTTGATTCTACATCTACCTTAATAAGATGAATTGAAGGGGCAACTGCTTTTAGTTTAACTCCATATCTAGTTCCTTGTTTAATAATTTCTGGTTTATCTAACTTCATATCTTCAATAGATGGTGTAGCTATGCCATAACCTGTTTGTTTTACCATTTTTAAAGCATATTTAAATTGATCATATTCTTTCTTTGCAGTATTAAATTCTTGAAATAGAGATAAAAGATCTGCTTTAGATGTAATATCTATATCTATTAGTTCTTTTAATGTTTCATTAAATAGATTATTTGGAGCAGTTAGACTTACTGTGATTATTCCTGTAGAAGTATCTATATTTGATAGATAGGCTTTTTCTATATATTCATTTTCTAGTAGATGTTTAGTTATTTTATCTATATCTTTTATTTTATTTATTTCTATTACACTTTCTCTTATTGAATCTATATATGATTTTTTTATTTTATTATCAGGATTTAATATAGAAATCCATTCTGGCATATTTATTCTTACTTCTAATACAGGAAATTCATATAGTGCTTCTTTTAAAATACTATACATATCTTTTTCAGTCATAGATTCAATGTTTATTGGTAAGACTGGTACATTATACTCTTCTTGTAGTTTGTTTGATAGTTCTTTTGTTTCTATTTGAGTTGGGTGAGTAGTATTTAATATTACTATAAATGGTTTACCAATAGTAGTTAATTCATTTACTACTCTTTTTTCTACTTCTATGTAGTCATCTCTTTTGAATTCTCCAATAGAACCATCTTGTGTTACTACAATACCAATAGTAGAGTGTTCTTTAATGACTTTTTCAGTTCCAATTTCTGCTGCTTCTGTGAAGGGTATTTCATCATTGTACCAAGGGGTTTTTACCATTCTTGGACCATTTTCATCGGTTGCGCCTATGGCATTATTAATCATATATCCTACACAATCTATTAGTTTTATATTACAAGTTACATCATCTATCTTTATTTTAGCTGTATTATTAGGTACAAATTTTGGTTCTGTGGTCATAATTGTTTTACCTGCAGCTGTTTGAGGTATTTCATCTAATGCTCTTTTTCTTTCATATTCATCTTCTATATTTGGTACTACTAGTGTTTCTATCATTCTTTTTATAAAAGTAGATTTACCAGTACGAACTGCTCCTACTACTCCTAAATAAATATCTCCGCCACTACGTTTGGCTATATTTTTTATAATTTCATATTTTTCCATAATATTCTCCTTATTTAGTAAATATTATGTTTATACATAAAAAAAAGAACTAAATGTTCTTTTAAAACATTTTATCTACGTTGTTTGGGACTTTATCATTAATTATAGCATTTACTATTTTATCTTCTTTTTCTTTTGATACTGGTTTATTTGTTAGATTACTTAAATCTTGAATTACTTCTCTTAGTGTTTTTTCATCTTTCATATTATTTTTTTGTATTTTATTTGCTAGGTTTATAATAGTTTCTTTATTTATATTAGTTTTCTTTTCTATTTTATTAAACAAACTATCTTTAAACATAAAAAACCTCCTATATAATTATATGTAGGAGATTTTTTTATTTTCTTGATTTATTTAATTTATTACATTGTTTTATAAAATCATCATAAGATATTAATCCTTTATTGAAACGTTCTTGTAACATTTCTAATGATTGAGTAAACATTTCATTACTATCATTAATATCTTTATATTGATTCATATGTATTTCTTTTGAATTTTTTCCTATAGTGTTTGCATTATTTTTTATTGCAGTCATTTTATTTTTAAAGTTATTAGCATCTGGATTATAATTATTATTTCCTATTATCATTATTCATCACCACTTCTATTTTTAAATTGAAGTACTATAGGTGTACCTTCAAAATCAAAGTTTTCTCTTATTTTATTTTCTAAGTATCTTTCATATGAGAAATGTACTAAACCTTTATTGTTTACTCTAAAAGTAAATTTAGGAGGATTAATTCCTGTTTGACTAGTAAAATATATTTTTAATCTTTTACCTTTATATGATGGAGGTAAATTTAAATTATATGCATCTAGTATCATATCATTTAATATACTAGTTTTTACTTCTCTTTTTATATTTTCTTTTACTTTTAATACTTCAGGCATTAGTGTATGTATTCTTTTCTTAGTTTTTGCTGATAAGAATACAATTGGTGCATATGTAGCAAATTGAAATTCAGCTCTCATTAACTTTTCAAATTCATTTATAGTAGTATCTGAAATGGTATCCCATTTATTAACTACAAATATTAAACCTTTACCTCTTTCAATTGCATAACCTGCGATATGTTTATCATGTTCAGTAATACCTTCTTCAGCATTTATTACTACTAAACAGATATCACTTCTATCTATTGATTTTAATGATCTGAATAGACTATATTTTTCTACTGATTCGAATACTTTACCTTTTTTTCTCATACCTGCAGTATCTATTACTATAAATTCTTCATCATGATACTTTAGTACTGAGTCTATGGAGTCTCTAGTTGTACCTGCAATATCTGATACTACAACTCTTTCTTCATTTAGTAGGGCATTCATAAGACTACTTTTACCTACATTAGGTCTTCCTATGATTGAGAATTTTATTCTATCATCTATAGTTTCCTCTTTTTCATGAAAGTTTAGAGTTATATTATCCATTAATTCTATGAATCCTGTATTATGGATACTACTTATTGGTATATATGTATCAAATCCTAATTCATAGAAATCATATATATTATTTTGTGCTTCTTTTACATCTATTTTATTAATAGCTACTATTACTTTTTTATCTGTTTTTCTTAGAATATCTCTTACGATTAAATCGTTTTGAGTTAATCCTTCTTTACCATCTACTATAAAGATAACTACATCTGATTCTTCAATAGCTATTTCTGCTTGAACTTTTATTTCATCATTAAATATTTCTTTAGATACATCAAT
>JAFZPS010000042.1 GCA_017550205.1 Bacilli bacterium
TCCTAATATATTAGTTAATGGTACTACAGGTATTGCTGTTGGTATGGCTACTAATATTCCACCTCATAACTTAGGTGAAGTTATTGATGGATGTGTGGCTTATATTGATAAACCTGAAATAGAACTTGATGAATTAATGAAATATATTAAAGGACCAGATTTTCCTACAGGAGCAATAATCCTTGGAAATAGTGGTATTAGAAAGGCTTATGAAACTGGTCGTGGCTCTATCACAATTCGTAGTAAGGCTAGAATTGAAGAGGAAAATGGCAAACAATTAATTATAATTGATGAAGTTCCATATGGAATTAATACATTAGAATTAAAAAATAAAGTTGCAGAGCTTGTTCATAATAAGATAATTGATGGAATAGCTGACTATCATTCTGATTTAAAAGATGGTATTAAGATTACTATTACATTAAAAAGAGATGCAAATGCGCAAGTTGTTTTAAATAAGTTATATAAACATACTGCATTTCAAACATCTTATGGAATTATCTTCTTAATGCTTGATCAAGGTGTTCCAAAAACATTAGGATTAAAGGAAATAATTGCTAAATATATTGATTATCAAAAAGAAGTTATTATTAGAAGAACTAAATTTGATTTAGATGTTGCGGAAAAAAGAGTTCATATATTAGAAGGTTTAAAAATAGCCTTAGATAATATTGATGCTGTTATTAAAGTAATTCGTGGATCTAAAACAGATGAGGATGCAAAGAATGGCTTAATGAATGGATTTGGATTAGACGAAATTCAAGCTAATGCAATACTAGAAATGAAATTAAGACGTTTAACTGGTTTGGAAAGAAATAAAATAGAAGATGAATTAGCTGATTTATTAAAGACTATAGCTGAATTAAAAGCAATTTTAGCTAGCGAGCAAAAGGTTTTAGAGGTAATTAAAACAGAATTACTTGAAATTAAACAAAAATATGCTGATGAAAGACGTACTAATATTGATATGACAGCTATTGAGTACATTGAAGATGAATCTTTAATACCAGAAGAAGAAATTATTATCAATTTAACTAAGAATGGTTATATTAAACGTCTTAGAACTGATACATATAAGACTCAAAACCGTGGTGGAGTTGGAATTAAAGGTATGACAACTAATGAAGAAGACTTCGTAGAACATTTAATTACAATGAATACACATGATTATATATTATTCTTCTCTAATAGAGGTAGAGTATATAGAATGAAGGGTTATGAGGTACCAGAGTATTCTAGACAATCTAAGGGATTACCAATAATTAACTTATTACCATTAGAAAAAGATGAGAACATTAGTTCGATAATTAGTGTTAAACAAGATGATAGTGATGTTAAATATTTAATGTTTGCAACTAAGAATGGTATAGTTAAACGTACTGCTATTGAAGAATTTGATAGTATTCGTAAGAGTGGCAAGATTGCTATAGTATTAAAAGAAGATGATGAGTTAATTAGTGTAAGAGGTACTTGTGGAAAAAATGAAATAGTTATAGGAGCAAGTAATGGCCGTCTAGTTAGATTTAAAGAAGATGAGGTTCGTTCTATGGGAAGAAGTTCTTCTGGAGTTAAAGGAATTGAATTAGATGGAGCTCATGTAGTTGGTGCTGAAGTTGTTGATCCAGGACATATGGTATTAATAGTTACTGAAAATGGTTATGGTAAACAAACAGTTATTGATGAATATAGATTAACTCATAGAGGTAGCAAAGGTGTTAAAGCATTAAATGTTACTGAAAAGAATGGTCAAATGGCATCACTTAAGTGTTTAGATCCTGAAGTAGAACAAGATTTAATGATTATTACTGATAGTGGTATTATTATTAAATTACCATTAGATCAAGTATCTACATTAAAACGTGCTACTCAAGGTGTTAGATTAATTAACTTGAAGGATGAACAAAAAGTAGCTACAGTAGCTTTGGTTATTAAAGAAGAAGAATCAGATGAAACTGGGAAAGAAACCAATAATGAAGAAGTAAGTGAATAATTTACTTCTTTTTTTATGCAAAATTATTTCCCGGGAAATAATTTTGGAATAAATATATAATGTTTCACGTGAAACGTTGAATAAAACTAAAATATTTTATATTAAAATAAGAAATATACTATTAATCTTTAAAAAAATATTTCCCGGGAAATAAAATAGTGATAAAGTTGCATTGTTTCACGTGAAACATAGATAGAAATATTTCCCGGGAAATAATTTATGGGAAATAATGATTAAAAATATTTCCCGGGAAATAATTTAACAATAAAAAATATAATGTTTCACGTGAAACATAGATTAAAATGATTAAAAATGGAGAAAATGATTTACTTTTAATATACTTTATAATAAAATAATAACGTGCAATGAAAGTGATTGAACCAGGTCAGGACGGGAACGTAGCAGCCTTAAGGTCCTCCTTTCATGTGCACATTTTTATTTGGAGGATTATATGGATCAAAAATTCTTAGATTTAGCGTTTAAATATGCTGAAAAGGCTTATAAAAACAATGAAGTGCCTATTGGTGCAGTTATTATTAAAAATAATGAAGTAATTGGATATGGTTATAATCAAAAAGAAAAGAAAAATAGTGTTTTAGAACATGCTGAGATTATGGCTATTAGAATGGCGTCAAAGAAAATTAATAATTGGAGATTGGATGATTGTGATATATATGTTACATTAGATCCATGTCCTATGTGTGCTAGTGCTATAAAACAGTCTAGAATTAAGAATATTTATTCTGCTTTAGGTAATTTAGATAAAGAAAATGAAAAAGTAGTTGTGGATATCTTAAAAAAAGATAAAACTAATCCGGAAGTTAGTTTAATTTCTAATATTGAACCTGAAAAATCTAAGAAAATTTTAAATTCATTTTTTAGTATAAAAAGAGATAAATAATCATCTTTATATGTTATAATATAAGTGAGGAGGTTTTGTTATGTATCAAGCATTATATCGTAAATACAGACCTAAAGATTTTGATTCAGTTGTTGGACAAACAGCTATAGTTCAAACTTTAAAGAATTCAATAATTAATCATAATTTTTCTCATGCTTATATGTTCTTTGGACCTAGAGGTACTGGTAAAACTACTATTTCTAAGATATTTGCTAGAAATATTAACTGTTTAGATCCTAAAGATGGTATAGCTTGTGGTAAATGTGAACATTGCAAAGTATCTTTTTCTAAGGATTGTATTGATATTATTGAAATAGATGCTGCATCTAATAATGGTGTTGACGAGATACGTGAATTAAAGAATAAGATTTCTTTGGTACCTAGTCAATTACAATATAAGGTATATATTATCGATGAAGTTCATATGTTATCTATTGGGGCTTTTAATGCTTTACTTAAAACTTTAGAAGAACCTCCAGAACATGCAATATTTATTTTAGCAACTACAGATCCTCAAAAAGTACCTGAAACTATTGTTTCTCGTTGTCAATGTTTCTCTTTTAAAAAGATATCTGTGGATACAATAAAAGAAAAACTTGAATCTGTATGTAAAAATGAAAAGATAAAGATTGATGATGAAGTACTTGAAAATATTGCAGTACTTGCTGATGGTGGATTAAGAGATGCTCTTGGATTATTAGATAAATTAGTATCTTATACTGATAAGAAGATTACTATGGATGATTTTATTTCTATTAATGGAATCATTTCTAATAAGCAATTAGATGAATTTATTGGTTATATTATGAATGGTGATATTGCTAAGGTTTTATCTAGTATCAATGAGTTTGATAATAATGGTAAGAATTTAATTCAAATTATTTCCCAAATACTTAATTATGGTAGAAATATAATAGTTAATTACTATTTAAATAATACTAAAACTCCTTATGATATCAATAAATTACAAGAATTTATAAACAGAGTTAACGAAAATATGTTCGATATTAAAAAGAGTGATAATACTAGAATATTCATAGAAATGTTTATATTAAAGTATATGAGTGAACATACAATATCTAGTGAAAACGTAGTTGTGGAAAAAGAAAAAGTAGAAATTAAAGAAGAAGAGAAAAAAGAAGTAGTAAAAGAAGAATCTAAAAAAGATGTTGTAGAGGAAACTGTTGAAGAGGATGAAGAATTTGATTTTTCTAAAGAATATGAAGATACTGAGGAAGAAGTAGAAGATATTCCTTTAAAATCAACTAATTCATTAGTAATATCAATGCCACAAAAGATTTTAAATATAGATGAAATAATGCAAGTTCGTGTTAATAATACATTAGCTAAGGCTGATAAAAAGTTATTAAAAGAAGAACAAAGTAATTTTGAAAAACTTAAAGATTTTACTTTTGATCAAGAGATTGGTTATATAGTTTGTTCTTTATTAGATTCAAAATTAAGAGCTGTAAGTGATAAAAGTATGATTATTAGTTATGAATTAGATTCAAATGTACTTCAAAACATACAAGTTATAGAGAAAATAATTAGTGTATATAATAAAATAACTGAATCTGATAAAGAAATTGCTATTATTAGTGATTCAGAATGGGATAAAGTTAAGAATGAATACATTAAAAACCTAAAAGATGGAGTAAAATATGAGGTTAAGGATGAACCAGAACCTATATTTGAAGAAATAGATAAAGATGATATAATATCAAATAGTGCAGTGCAATTATTTGGAGATATTGTTGTAGTAGAATAAAGGAGAGATTGATTATGAATATGCAAGCAATGCTTAGACAAGCACAACAAATGCAAAAAGATATGTTAAAAGCAAAGGAAGAAATTGATAATAGTGAATTTGAAGGTGAAAGTTCTTTTGTTAAAGTAACGTTAAAAGGAGATAAAACAGTTAAACAAGTAAAAATAGATGCTAAGTCTTTAGATAAAGAAGATATTGAAGCATTAGAGGATATGATTGTAGTAGCTGTTAATGATGCTAATAAAAAAATAGATGCTGAAACTCAAAAGAAAATGGGAAAATTTGGTAATATTCCAGGGTTATTTTAATCATGTATCCAGATAGTATTAAAAATTTAGTTGAATCTTTTAAATATTTACCTGGTATTGGAGAAAAAACTGCTGAAAGACTAGCTTTTTCTATTTTAGAACTTGAGGATGAACAAATATCTATGTTTTCTGAAAGTATAAAAGATGTTAAAGAGAAAGTTCATAAATGCAAGAATTGTAATACTTTAACTGATGATGAGTTATGTTTTGTATGTAATGATCCTACTAGAGATAGTAAGATATTATGTGTAGTTGAAGATACTAAAAGTGTTTTCTTATTTGAAAAACTTGGTATGTTTCATGGTAAGTATCATGTATTAGATGGTTTGATTTCACCACTTGATGGTATTAATCCTGAAGATATTGGTTTAAGTAAATTATTGGATCGTATTAAAAATGAGAAGTTTGAAGAGATAATATTTGCGTTTAAACCTAGTATTGAAGGTGAAACAACATCTTTATACATTAAAAGAGTACTAGAAGATATGAATATTAGAATTACTAGATTAGCTAGTGGTGTTCCTATCGGGGCAGATATGGAGTATGTGGATAGTCTTACTCTAGAAAGAGCTATTAAAGATAGAAAAGACATAGAATAGATAAATACTTCATATTATTAATTGGTGATAATATGAAAATAGTGAAAAAAGTAATAAAAAGATTTATTTATGCAGCTTTTTTATTATATGGATATAATCTAATATCTGTGGAATTTAATATGATGGTTCCTATTAATTTATATAATTTAGGATTAGTTATGTTTTTAGGACCTTTTGGGTTAGTATCATTAATTTTATTTAAATATTTAATATTGTGAGGTTTGTATGGATAAGTTATCAGTTGTTAAGAAAAATTATATTGATTATATAAATAAAATTATTGAGAATAATAA
>JAFZPS010000043.1 GCA_017550205.1 Bacilli bacterium
AAGTTCTATTTTTTAAAAGAAAAATTTTAAATTTTTATAGTATTTTTTTTACTATAAAATTTTTTTATAACAAAAAAAAAGAAAACACGATGTGTTTTCTTAATTATTTATTTAAATCTTTTAATAATTCTACTACTCTTCTCATTTGAAGATCATATTGAATTAATTCAATTCCACCAAATTCTTTTAAGAAATCAGTTTTCTTCATTTGATATTTCTTAGCAAGTTCTTCAGCTTCTTTTTCAGCTTCTTCTTTACTAATTTCAATCTTTTCTAGAATAGTTATTTCTTCAAGCATTAATCTATATAATACATTCTTATATGCTTCTTTTTCCATTTGACTTCTTAATTGTTTTTCATCACTACCAGTGAATTGATAGTAAACATCAAGTGAAATTCCTTGCATCTTCATTTGTTCTGCAAATCTTCCCATTAAACGATCTACTTCTTCTTCAACCATTTCTTCTGGAATATCTACATCTACATTTTTAGAAACTTCTTCTAAGATTGTATCAACATACTTATTTTCAGCATCCATTTCTTTTTGAGCTTGGATTGATGCTTTTATTTCATCTTTTAATTTAGCCTCAGAATCAATTCCTTCCATTCCTAAATCTTCAAAGAAATCTTCATCTAATTCACGAGCTTGTTTAGCTTTTACTTCATTAACTTTTACTTTGAATACTACTTTAGCTCCAGCTAAATCTTTAGCACCATAATCTTCTGGGAATACTAAATCTATATCCTTAGTATCTCCTGCTTTCATTCCAATTACACCCTCTTCAAATCCAGGTATAAATGTATGAGAACCAATTTCTAATGAATAGTTTTCACCTTTTCCACCTTCAAAAGCTACACCATCTTTAAATCCTTCAAAGTCAATTATAGCTACATCACCATTTTCAACTTTTCCATCTTTACTAACTAACTCAGTATATCTTTCTAATAAGTGTCCTAATTCATGATTAATTTCTTCATCAGTTACTTCTACTTTTTCTTTACTGATTTTTAATCCTTTATATTTTTTAACTGTTACTTCTGGTTTAGTAATTACTCTAAATATAAATGTTACACCCTTATCATCAATTGATTTAATATCAACACTTGGTTGTACTACTGGTTCTAATTTAGAATCTTCCATTGCTTTCTTAAATGCATCTTGTAATACATAATTAGTAGCATCCATATAAAGTGATTCTTTACCAAATTTCTTTTCAAATACACTTCTTGGTACTTTACCAGTTCTAAAACCATCTACTTTAACAGTCTTTTGTTTTTCTACAAATGCTTTATCAATAGCATCTGTCCATTTTTTACCTTCAATTTTAATTTCTAATTCATGAATATTTTTATTATCTTTTTTTGCCATATTAATTCCTCCAACGACATATATTATACATTATATTTTATTATATGACAACAAAAAAGAAGATTATTTATCTTCTTTACATTTTAATATAAAGTTATATGAATCCCTCATCATATCTTCAAGACCTAATTCTGCTTTCCAACCTAATTTTTCATAAGCCTTAGTAGGATCAGCATAGCAAGAAGCTATATCACCAGGTCTTCTATCTACTATTTTATATGTTACTTTTACACCATTAACTTTTTCAAATGAATTAACCATATCAAGTACACTATATCCATTACCTGTTCCTAAATTAAAGTAATCAATACCAGGAACTGCATGCTCAATAGCTTTTAAATGTCCTTTAGCTAAATCAACTACATGAATATAATCTCTTACTCCTGTACCATCATGAGTAGGATAATCATTACCAAATATACTTAATTCTTTTAATTCACCACTAGCAACTCTAACTATATAAGGCATTAAATTATTTGGAATACCATTAGGTTTTTCTCCAATTAAACCCGATTTATGAGCTCCAATTGGATTAAAATATCTAAGTATAACTACACTAAAATCTTTATCAGCAATAGTCATATCTTTTAAAATCATTTCATTCATTAATTTAGTACTTCCATATGGATTAGTAGTCCCACCTACTTTACATTCTTCTGTTATAGGTAGTTTTTCAGGATCACCATATACAGTAGCGCTAGAACTAAATACTATTTTCTTACAATTATATTTCTCCATCACATTACATAATGTAAGTGTAGATAACAAATTATTCTTATAATACATAATAGGTTTAGATACCGATTCACCTACTGCTTTATAAGCAGCAAAATGTATTACTGCATCAGGTTTTTCTTTAGCAAATATTTCATCCATCTTTTCTTCATTAGTTACATCTTCTACATATAAACTAAAATCTTTACCAGTAATTTCTTTTATCTTATCAGCTACATCTATACTTGAATTATATAATGCATCTACTACAACCACTTCATATCCATTATCTAATAATTCTACTACAGTATGACTTCCTATAAAACCAAGTCCTCCTGTAACTAATACTTTCATATATTTCCTCCATAAATATTGTTATATTCTTTTACTACATGTAACATTTCTCTAGCTATCTTAGGGTCTATTTCATTAGAATCTACTTTACTAAGTATAAATTTTTCTAAATTAGAAAAATTTACATAAAACAAATCAAAATCAGTTTTTGCTTCTAATTCATCATATTTAGTCCTAGAAAAATCTGGTTCTAAATCAGTTAAAATTCTATAATAATATATTGTATTTAATACTTTCTTACCCGTACCGAAATAATTACCATCATATGTTTCTATAGATAAAAATGGTTCATCTACTTCTACATCTATTCCAACTTCTTCTCTTATTTCTCTTTTCATACATTCATCAATTTCTTCACCTTCATCTAAATGTCCACCTGGAAATTGATATGTATTATTATTAAAAGCAAGTATTATATTTCCTCTAGAATTAATTATTAATGCTTTAACTCTAGTTACTTTCATTTCTATATCATTTTCAGTTAAATTATCATCATTTATTATAAACTCTTTCATAAAATCACCACGTTAACTTCTTATAAATCTCTCCCAGTATTCTATTGAATCAGGGCTTACTGTATCAAATACAGTTTCAATAGTCAAAGCCATATAATTAGCTTTTTTCCAAATAGGTGTCCCATCATTTAAACAACTTGCTTTACTAGGAGCCATCATATATTCAAATGTAGAGGCTCTATCTTCAGCAGCAGATGTTTGTGCATAATTATTAACAAAATATGCATTTTCTTTAAATGTATTACTATATGATAAACTACCATCTATAGTATTCCATTGAAAATCTTTTGGATTTAAATTATCCCAACTATTAAAATTAGCTTTTTTCTTAAACATATATCTTTCTAAATAATGATATGATTCATGATAGAAAGACTCTGAAAAATCATATACTGCAGCTATAGATATATTAGCATAATCATAACTTGAATCTGTAACACCAGTAATACTATATTCAGAATAATTATTAACAAGTATTATCATAAGTGGAATACCACCATCTTTTATCTCTTTAAATATACCTGGAGGATATAAACTCAAAGTATTATATAGACTAGTCAATGTTTCATAAATTACTTGTGAATCAGTTATTGGTTCAGTAGTAACCCCACCAACTTTATAACCTTCTGTTTCTTTTCCATATCTTACTGCAACAGAAAATTCTTTTTCTATTTCATTACGAAACATATTATTCTTTTTATCAAGATCAGCATCACTAACTCTACTATTACTACCATTAGAATTTACTATTTCATTATCACCTGATGGTGTAATTGAAATAACACTTGAATTTTGATCTTGATCTGAAAGTATACCTCTTGTAGGCTTATCAACTAAACCAAAAATAGTTGAAATATTTAAAATTATTCCATAAACTAATAAAGTTATTGAGATAACCATAAGTATTCTTGCTGTATCTGCAATTTTTCTTTTTGCAATAATTTGCATTAAAACACTTCCTCTCAATAACTTTTTATCAATTATTAATTTTATTATTTATTAAGCAACCTCATATTTTTTATTTAATATTTTAAGACCTTCATTTAATTCGTTTGCTCGTGCTTCATCTGTTGTAGTCATTAACTCTGCTGTCATAGCATCTATTTGACTTTTAATTTCTTCTTTTGTTTCAGCACCAACTGCATCTTGTACTTGATTTTCATTAGTTTCAAATACAAGTTTCTTATTTTCATCTTTTGAATTTCTTAATTTTTCTGCTTGAGCTGAACTTATCATAATTGCTTTAGTAGTAGTTCCAGCTACATCAGTATTTATAAATATTTCATTCTTTTTTTCTTCATTAGCTGCAATTTCTATACCAGCAGGTATAAGTGGTTCTTGATGTAATGCTTGGCTTTCATTATTTTGTTCTATTATTTGTTGCACTGGAGCTTCTTCAGTAACTACTACTTGAGGTTCTGTGACTTCTTCTACCACAGGTGCATCCATACTAACTATTTGAGGTTCTGTAACTTCTTCTACCACAGGTGTTTCTTCACTAACTACTTGTGGTTCTGCAGTTTCTTCTACCACAGGTGCTTCCATACTAACTACTTGTGGCTCTGTAACTTCTTCTACCACAGGTGTTTCTTCACTAACTACTTGTGGTTCAATATTTTTCTCTGCTACTTCTTCTGATTCTGGAATTTGAACAACTTCATCATTTTTAATTTCAATTTCTTGTTGATTCCCTTTTATTTTTTTAATTTCTTCTACAACTGCATCAATTCTAGCTGTGAATTTAGCATATTCATTATTTAAATCATATGCATATGCTTTTAAATCTTTTAATTCTTTTTCTAATTCTTCGATTCCCATATTATTCACCACCTAAGCATTAGCTATCCTTTTTAATAGTTTTTGAACATCTAACCATTCATTATCATCTACAATTTCACTAATTTGTAAAGTTCCATTGCCAGTTATTAATTTAGAAATATAAATAATTTCATCATTATTATCTCCAACTTTTTCACCTTTAGAATAAACTAAATACTTATTTAACTTATCATCACTAATTAAATAAGTTATTAATTCGACATCCATTGTAGAATTATCAGAATTTTGTATAGTAATCATTTCTTTTTCTCCCATATGCACTCCCTCTATCCTAAAATATATTATACATAAAAATTAGTAATAAGTAAACTATTTAAATTGAAACATTAACCATTCTGGTTTAAAAATTAACAATACTCCTATTAATAACATAATTATTCCACCAATAAGATGAGAATATTTATTATACTTAGTAGATATACCAGTAATTTTCATTGTACACATAGCAATAATAAATACAATTAAATCATCAAGTAAGAAGAATACAATATATATAAAAGTATAAAATAATTTCATAGAATCACTTGCATTATTTAAAACAAGTAATTCAGTAAATACAAGTGGTAATCCAGCAGAGCAAGCAAGTTCTACCAAATTAACTGATACCGCAAGTCCAATAACTCCTAATAATGCTAAAATAAAACTTTTTTCACTAGTAAATTTCTTAATCTTATTAAATATATTCTTTCTTTTCTTATCATTTACTACTTCACAACCACCGTTTTTTCTACTATTAATATAACTTCTTATATTAACAAAAGAACCAATTAAAGCAATTACAGCTATTATATTTCTAACCCATATTACTGTAGTTATTTTAACAGCAATTTGAATCCATGATAGCATTATAAACATATAAACTAAAGCTGATGTAATTAAGAATGTTAATCCTAAAGCTAGCATTCTTTTTTTATTTTTCATTCCAATTAATACACTAATTAAAAATAATAATATCCACATAGCACACGGATTAAAACCATCTACTAATCCTATTACAACAGCAGCACTTGTTAAAGAAACTCTCTTTAAATTTATTTCTCCAAGTAATGGAACTTTAATAGTCATTTCACCATCTGTTTTTTCTTCTTCTTCTTTAAAATGATCAACTAATTCTTCTTTTACAAATTTATTATTTTTAATTCTTTCTATTTGATCAATATACTCATTTTCAGAATAATACTTAATAGTTCTTTCAATAGTAGCACCAGTAGTATCATCCTTATAACCAATCATAATAGTATTACCTATAATAGTTGTAGGTACATATGGACTATTAACCTCAAATGAAGCCTTTACTTGTTTTAAAAATTCTGCATTTTCTTTGTTGTACCAAACTTCATATTTAACTATTTTCAAATTCTTATATTTACTTTTAATTTTATTTAAATAATTTATTTCCTCAGCACAATGAGGGCATCCATCTCCATGAAATAAATACAAAGTTATTTTATTCTCAGCTTTAACTGTTAAAGGAAATAATAGAATAACTAATAATAAACATAAACTAATTATTTTCTTCAAGCATAACACCTACTTCCTTTAATTTACTAGTAAACTCATCATAACTAAATTCACCAGTTAATCTTAATACTTCTTTTTCTCCATCAAAAACTATAAATACAGGTAAAATATCCCCTGGATTATATTTCATAACTTCTTCTTCATCCATATCATAATCTAATTCAATTAACTCAATATCTCTATCTTTTAACTTGTTCCAAACTTTATTCATTATTAAACAAGCTCCACACCATATAGCACTAATCTTTACAATCTTCATAATTATCTCCCAAAACTAAGTTTAGATAAACATTTCTTAAATGCATCTATAAACTCATCTATTTCTTCTTTAGTAGTTAAATAAGAAATACTAATTCTTAAACTTCTACTGGCTTTTTCTTTATCATGAGTAACTGCATAAACTGCTTTAGAATAATTACCTGTTGAACAAGCTGTTTGTGTAGATACATATACTTCATATTCTTCTAATGCATGTTGCATAACTTCACTCTTAATATTTTTTAAACTTATATTAACTACATGAGGTACACAATAACTATTACTATTAATATAAATATCTAAATCTTTTAATTTACTAATTAAGTAATCATGTACTTCTACTACATGTTTATTTTTTTCTTCATAATTATCATAAACAAGTCTTAATGCCTTCGCAAAAGATGCAATCAAAGGAGTTGCTGGAGTTCCACTTCTAAATATAGTTGTACTTTTACCACCATGAATTAGTGGTTCAATAATTAAACCTTCTCTTTTATATAAAACTCCTACACCTTTCATTCCAAAAAATTTTTGTCCAGACATAGAAGCTAAATCAAGTAAACTGAAATCAATTTTATCTTTACCAATACTTTGAGTAACATCACTGTGGAAAATAGTTTTAGGATTTTTTCTAACTACTTTACTAATAGCTTTTAAATCTTGTTTAACTCCTACTTCACTATTAACAGAAGATATAGTAACAAGTACTGTATCATCTCTCATAAGTCTATCTAAATCTTCTAAATCAACTAATCCATTTTCATCTAGTTTAACAAAGTCTACTTCATAACCTAAACTAGTTAAATAATTTAATGGAGCTACAATTGATGAATGTTCTAACTCAGTAGTAATTATATGTTTACCTCTATTAGCATACTTAAAACATACACCTTTAATAGCTGTATTATTAGACTCACTAGAACCACTAGTATAAATAATTTCACTACTCTTAACTCCTAAAATAGAAGCAATTTGATTAGTAGAAGCATCTATTAATTCCTTAGCCTTTACGCCAAGTAAATGTAATGAATTAGGATTACCAATAAACTCTCTACATACTCTTGAATATGTCTCAATAACCTCTTCATTAACTGGTGTTGTTGCACTATAATCTAAATAAACCATAATATACCTTCTTTCAAAGTAATTATAAAATTACACATCATAATTATACAATAAAAAAGAAGTTGAATCACTCAACTTCTAGTTTAGTTTACTTATTTGTATTTAAATAATAATCTCTTTCAGAAATAGTAGAAGAAATATAATCTAAATCTTCATCAACAATATCAGAATCCCCAATTACTTCTTCTATTTCAAAAATTATTTCTTTTAAGTTATTACACTTCTTATAAGGAATTTCATATCTATCTAATATTTCTATTTCATGATTAGTAAGCATCATACCATTAATATTTTGAAAACTACCACTATTAAAATCTAAGTTACTTACTAAACCATCTATATCATATTCTTTATTCATTATTTACAACTATACCCTAATCCTTTTAAAGTCTTCATAAATTCCCCATCAGTATAATCATCACCTACTGTTAATGTAACAACATCACTACTCTTAGTATTAGAATCAATTATTATATTCTTATCTTCAAATTTAATATTCTTTAATAAAACAACCTCATTATTCTTAACACTAATCTCTATAATAATACGATCATCTAAAACACTATAAACAACTTTATCACCTAAATAATTAAGTGTTTTATCTAAACTATTTTTAAGTCCATTAACATAATCTTCATCTTTTATATACTTTTCAGGTAATATAATTGTCTTAGTAACATAAAGTTTATCTATCTCTTTACCATTCAATGTAGCAACTACTTTTTCTTTTAAAGAAATACCTAAATCAAAACTGTAAGTCTTTTCACAAACTACTTCAGTTTGTTTAATTCTTGTGAATAAAAATACTATTACACCAATAATTATAAAAGTAATAATAACTGGTAATTTCATACTCTTTCTACTATTCATACAAACACCTCAACTTAATTATACAATAAAAAGAAACAAAATGCTATTTTGTTTCTCTAACTTTTATATGTACTTCACGAAGTTGCATTTCAGTTACATCGTTAGGAGCACCCATCATTAAGTCAGCTCCACTAGCAGTAAGTGGGAATGCAACAGTTTCACGAATTGAATCAGAATCTAATAATAACATTAACATTCTATCAATTCCAGGAGCCATACCAGCATGTGGTGGAGCACCATATTTAAATGCTTCATATAAAGCACTAAATCTCTTTTGAATTTCGTCTTCACCATATCCTGCAATTTCAAATGCTTTCTTCATAATTTCAATGTCATGGTTACGAACAGCTCCACTAGCCATTTCAATACCATTACATACGAAGTCAAATTGATATGCAAGTACTTCTTCAGGTTTCTTAGTAGTTAATGCTTCCATACCACCTTGTGGCATACTAAATGGGTTGTGTGTAAAGATATACATATCATCTTCTTCACTCCACTCAAACATAGGGAAGTCTTTAACGATACAGAAACTAAATTCATTTTTATCAATTAAGTCTAATCTTCTACCTAATTCATCACGAATTAATCCAGCGTATTTATAAGCATTACTTCTATCAGCTATGAAGAATATTACATCTCCTCCTTCAAGCTTACCAACTTTAATTAAATCTTCTCTTTCGTCTTCACTTAAGAATTTATCAATTGGTCCTACAAAAGTCATATCATCATTTACTTTGAAATAACCAATACCAGCAGCCATACCAATACTCTTAGCATAGTCACCTAATTCATTGAACCAAGAGTTAGATTTATCAGCAATACCTTTAACTACAATACCTTTAACAGTAACGCCTTTAAATGGACGGAATGTAGTTTCTTCAAATACATCACTTAAATCAATTAATTCAAGTGGGTTTCTAAGATCAGGTTTATCAGTACCAAATCTTTCCATTGATTCTCTATAACTTAATCTAGTAAATGGAGCATCACTTACTTTTTGTCCTTCTTTCATGAATTCTTTAAA
>JAFZPS010000044.1 GCA_017550205.1 Bacilli bacterium
AGAGAATTAGCTTCTATAGCTAAAGATGAATGAATTGACTTTATTCTATTATTTCTTCTTAGTATAGGCATTTTATCTAGATCTTTATAATTATCTAATTTACCTATACTTCGCATTATAGAAGATATTCTATCTAACATAGTATAAGTTATATCGAATGGTGGTATATATTTATTCATAGTATCATCCCCTACTTTTATTATATTATTTATAAAAATAGGAGTCAATTATCTTGTATGTTATCTTGTATGTTTTCTTATATAAAAAAAGAGACTTAGTCTCTTTTTATTATAGATTTTCTTCTTTAACAATTTTTGTTAATCGTTTGATGAATTTTTTTGCTTTATCTATCATTTTCTTAGAATATATTTCACTAAGAAAATCTGTTTGAGCACTTATCTCAATGCAAGCTTCTTCAATTATCATATCGAAGCTATGTGAATCGATAGTATCTATGTTTTTTTCATCATATCCTTCTTCTTCTAACAATCTTGCAATATCAGCATAGATATAAGTCATCATTTCATCTATTGTATAAGGTTCTTTTCTAATGTTACCTAAATGATATTTCATCATTATACCATCTTCAAACACTATATCTACTTCAATTTTAGGTGCATCTTTTAATGTATCAAATACAAAGTTTCCTAAACCATCAATATCTGCTTTTTCATAATCACATTTAATGCGTTTATCTATTTCTATTCCACCTAGAATTGATGATCTTTGAGTATATTCAACATCATCATATAAACTATGTCCAATATCAACTAATAAACTAGCTTTATGAGCAGCTTCAATAGTTTCAATTTCATCATCACCTATGATATATTCACCCATACGTCGTTCGCCTGGTTCTCTTTGAGGTATGTAATAATTTCCCTCTTTTATTTGTTTAATTGTGAATACACCCATTTCTCTTGAAAGAACACTAAATATTTCTTTTCTATATTTTTCTAATGATTTAGCAATTTTACTATCTTTATATGGAGCTAATTCCTCAAAGAACTCTTCACTATCTTTATCAATATGATCATTTGGCTTAGCCATACATGCATTAAGTCTAAATACTAAGAAATCTACTTCAGTTTCTGTTAATCCATCGTGCTCAATTTTATCTGCAAGCAATTCTCTTTGCTCATCATCATATTTGAAATAAATATCCATAATGAAAGCTCTACAATATTTCATGAAGACTTCAGGTTTTTTTAATTTCTTATTTAATTTATCAATATATTCTTGATAATATGTATAAATATAATTTTTAAAATCTTCACTTTTTAAAACACTTATTAATCTAGTATAACTATCCATAATATCCCCCTCTTTAAAAAGTTCCTATATTATAACATATTTTATGTAAAAATGCAATTTCCCAATAAAAAAGAGACTAAGCTCTTTTTAATTTGTTTAAATACTTTTCTAATTCCTTATTGTATTCACTTGGATTATTCTTTGCTATAAAGTGATTCCCTTCGATTATAGATATCTCAGAGGATTTAATATTATCTTTTATTAATCTTGAGTGTTTATCTTTGATTAAGTCTTTAGTACCTGCCATTACTAGTGTAGGTACTTTTATTTTATGTAGTTCTTCTACTTTAATATTAGGTTCATTTACCATTAGTCCTAGTATTTCTGTTTTTAATTTATTTTCTTTAGATCTATTTTGAAATAATTTAGATATTCTATAACCTATTTCTATTGGGATTTGAACAGATCTTTTTACTCCTTTAGTATTTAGGTCTGCACCATTTAGAATTAGTGCTTTTAATTTATTTTGATACTTTAGAGCAAACTTAATAGCAATATTAGCTCCATCAGAAAAACCTAATAATATAATATTATTTAGTTTATGTTCTTCTAAGAAGTTATTTAAGTCTTCTGCGAATTGGTCCATAGTAAAAGGTGCTGTTCCTCTTGGAGTTTTTCCATGTCCTCTAGTATCTGGAGTTATTACTCTATAATTTTTAGAAAAATACTCTATTTGATTTTTAAAGTATTCTCCACAGTCTCCATTACCATGTAGCATTACTAAAGGAGTTCCTTTACCTTTTTCAGTATAATATAATGATATATCCATATTCTTCACCTGATGTTATTATAACACAAAAAAGAGACTTAGTCTCTTTTTACTTTATGTATTACTTTGCACATTTCTTCAGATTGATAATCTACTTCAAAACCATTTTTTACTTGTTGTAGTAATTGTTTCTTTTGTTTATTTAGTTTTCTACTATCTTTTCTAACAAACATTAAACCACTTAAGTCTTGCATAATATCTGGATCAAATACTACTTCATTTAAGAAAGTTATAATTGACCATTGTATATTTCCTACTGGTGATTTTAGAAGTTTATATATTTTTTCATCACTTAGGTTATACCAAAATTCATGGTTAAGATTTAGACCATCATCAAATTGTTGCATAGCTTCATTAGAACATAGCAAATCAATAAAACCATCGCCATCATCTTTTACTTCTTTTCTTACTGATGTTTGTTTATTTAGTCTTTCTTCTAACATTCCTTTTACAAATATATATAATTGTTTTTCTAGTTCAGTATCAGCAAATTCTATTCTTTGGCTTAGGTTATTTACTTCTTGAGCAACTATTTTTCCAAAGAATGGATCTCCAAATTCTATTTCATTACATAAATGTTTTTCACTGAATAATAAATCATTAGAATAATAGTCAGTATCTTTATTATAGTTAAAGTATACTTCCATTAATTGTTGCATATTAACATTTGGAGAAATTAAATATTTATTGACATCTAGTCCACGTTTCTTTATTACTTTATCATCGAAGTGTAATAAATCATTAAACTCCCAACCAACATTCTTTACTCTTTCTCTTAATTCAATCTCAGCACATTTTCTTACTAAATCATTATTCTCATCATTTAAGACAATTAATATTAAATGAGATATGCTGATTTTCTTAAAGTCTTTTATTTTCATAAGAACCCTCCAATTTTATTATACACTATATACATATAATATGCATACTATTTAATCTATTTATTTATTTTTTGTGTTAGAATAAAATTGGTGAATAATATGAAAAGTAAAATGAGTAAGATATGTTTAAGTAGTTTAATTCTATGTATATTATTATGTGTAGGATTAGTATTATTCTGTTTAATAGGAGCACATTTTAGTAGTAGTGATTTTTCATGGTTACTTGCGATAGTACTTGTTTATGGAGTTATATTAGTACCATATTATATAGGTGTATTTATAGCTAGTATTATCTGTGATAATTTATTAAAGAAAGAATATTTAATAAAAAATATTATTCTTAGTATTATGTTGATTGGACCTATTGGTTTTATTATAAAAATAATAGTAGATCTTATATTAAGTAAATAAAAAGAACCAGTTGTTTCTTTTTTTATTTAAAATATAAATATTTGAAATTAAGATATTTTGTATATATATAGTGTGAATCTGGTAGATTAATCAACTTATAAATAAATAAATTATATACTTCGTCTAGTAATACTATACTAGCTAATACTATACTTATTATAAATAATACTTTTATATATTTTGTTTTTACTAATTTAATTAATAAAGGTACTATTACATATACTAGTAGAAGTCCTGCGAAAGCAAATACTAATACACTTCTTAAACAAACATATCCACCTATATTACCAAAGTTTAATATTTCTTGATTATAGTCCCAACACTTAGTCCATCCTAATACTCCATAAAGTATATAACCTGAGAAGAATTCTAATACTCCAGTAACTATTAAACTTATTAAGAATACTAGTATTGGTTTATCTTTTACTTTTCTAGTTAAGAATAGTATTAAGAATGATCCATACATATAAATATTAATCCAAGGTAAGAAGTTACCTCCTCTATAATAAAATGTTTTAAAACCACTATTCATATAATAGAAAAAGAATTCATATACCCATCCTATTATTCCACTTATTACTATTAATAAACATACTATAGTTATTTTTTGTTTTTTTGTTAAATCTTTCATAAACACCTCTAATTAAAATATAAGTACTTGAAGCCTAAAGGTCTATATATATCTCTAGCTCTAGGAGTATGTATTAGATAAGCAAACCATAAGTTATATAATTCATCTAACATTATAATAGAACATACTACTATACTTATTATAAATAATTGTTTCTTATATTTTGAAGTTACTATTTTTATTAATAATGGGACTAATATATATATTAAGAATAATCCCCCTATTCCAAATCCTAATAAACTTCTTAATGATACATAACCACCTATATTAATACTAGATAATATTTCTTGGTTATAATCCCATGATTTAGTCCAACCTAATACTCCATATAATAAATAACCTGAGAGTAATTCTAATAATCCTGCAGAAGCCATACTTATTAAAAATACATGTAGTGGGTGTTCCCTATTTTTATAAGCCATAGCTATCATTAGAAGTGCTCCCCAAGCATATATATTAATCCAGGGTAAGAAGTTTCCACCTCTCCAATAAATGGTTTTAAATCCACTATCTATATAATAGAATAATACTTCTACTCCCCATCCTATAAAACCACAACTAATTACTATTAGACATATAAAGCTAGTTAATTCTAATTTATTTAACTTTTCTAACATACTACCACTACCTTTATTTATTATATCATATGAAAAAGAGAATTAATCTCTTTTATTTTTGATATACTTTTATAGTTTCTTGTCTAGCATTATTTACTTTTTCACTAAACTCTTCTGGAGTTGGTAATTTATTATAATTATAATTTGATTTATATAAGTATCCTATAAATTCTTGTTTTTCTTCTTTTGATAATTTATGATAGTATCTATTAATTCTTTCATATAGTTTAGCATATTCTTTTACATAGTCTTTATCTTTTACTTCTTTTATACTATTTAAAGCAGATTCATAGTTTTTTATTCCTCTTGTTCCTATAGTAGAAATATATTTTGAAGTATCTTTGTCTAATATAGCTAAAGCATATAATGCATCTATAGCATCAACTATACCTTTTGTTAATATATCATCATGTCTTATTAATTGATCATTTATTATTCTTATAGTAAACAATTTATCTATAGTATCATCTGATAAATATCCTTCTTTAGAATCAAAAAATTCTATTCCAAACTCTTCTTTTATTTCTGCTAATTCTTTTGTTTCTAAATATGGGTTAGCGTTTCTTATATGATTTTTAATTATTCTTTTTAATACAGTAGTTGTTGGTTTAGATTTAATTTTTGAAGTATGTTGTATCTTTTTATTTTTTTCTCTTATTTTTAATTTTGATTCATATTCTTTTATTTTTTTAAGACATTCTAATATATATTCTTTATAACCTACTCCATATAATTTAGTTATATATTTATGTAGTTTTTGATTAGATATATCTACTCCTGTTTCTTGTAGTACTGCAATATCTAATTCTTGACCAGGTATAGTTCTATTTGTTTTTGATTTTTCTAATACTCTTTGTATAGTTCTAATTCTATTGTAATTTTTCTTTTCTATTACTTCTACACCTAGTTTTTTTAATTTTTCTTTTCTCACTTCTTCTTTTTTATCAAATTTTAATAATTCAATACATATATTATACATATGTCTTAGATTCTCAATTTCTATTTTATAGAGTTCATATTCACTCATAAAGACACCGCCTCATTAAAACTATTATAAACTAAAATAATAATAAAAAGATATCTTTTTGGATATCTTTTTATATAATTGACATATTATTTATTTCTTTTCTAATGTAATTTTTTCTTCTATACTTAGTAGATTAATTATTTCAGATGTTGAGACTAGATTACTAAATAATTCTGTTATTTCTTCTTTATATTCATCTTTAAATGTAGGATGATCATTTAAAAATTTAGTAATACCAGCAATATTTTTTTCTTCTACTAGTTTAGTTATTAATATCATTGGGTCTGCATTGATAATATTATCATATATAATACTTATTTTAGATTTATTACCATATTTATTTATAGCACTATATTTATCAATTAATAATTCATGATAATTCTTAAATCTATAATCGTTCATTAATATATTTAATACTTCATATTTATCTTTAATAATAGGATTATTCTTAAGAGTTCTATCAGCATATAATAGAGAATCTTTTTCTTCTTTATCTACTAACACTGTGGAATCTATAGGTTTTTGTAGATATAGTTCATCTAAGTATTTTGATTCTAATCTTTTTTCTTGTTTTAATACTTTTTCTACTATTCTACTTTCTTTTATTAATTCTTCTTGAAGTCTATTTACTTTATTTTCTAGTTTACTATTCTTATTTGGGTATAATTCATATAAATCTAATAGAAATCTTCTTACTGTATTTAATCCAAAACTATTAGCATCTATTTCACTATACATTCTTGGATGATTATCATTATAATATGGATTATCTATAAATTCTTTTTTTTCATTGTATTTATTATTTAATGGTTTAGGTATATAGTTCTTAGCTATAGTTATAAAGTATGATGGATATTTTAATATACCTTCAATACTATTTTCATGCATAAAATGAAAGAAGTATTGGTGACGATATTCATGACTTATTCTTATTAATATATCAGCAGTATTTTCTGAATTAAGTAATAATCCAATTATAGATAAATTAACTATATCTTTTTCTTGGTCATAACCTCCTGAAGATATTAGTATTTCTCCTTCACCTATTTCATATGAGAATTTTTGTTTATATGTTAGTACCATATATTTTTTCATTAATTCTGCAAGAAATTCTGTTTTATAATACTCTATATCATATATATGATTTATTCTTTGATTTTCTGTTAAACCTTCTATTTTTAATTTATATATTCTTATAATATATTCTAGGTCATCTATTATACTTGGAAAATCATCTATAATATCTTTTTCTTTTAGAGATAAACTCATATGTTTCATTAAATTCTCTATTCTTTTAGGACTCATAACCTCACCCACCAATATAATTATAGCAAAAGAAAAATAAAAAAACACCTTTTTGGTGTTTTTTGTATTATTTAGATTTCTTTTTTGTTGTGTTTAAATATTTAAATGTTAGGGCTGCTAGTGCTCCACCTACTAATGGGAATAAAATAAATACCCATATTTGTTTGATAGCTTCTCCTCCTAGGAAGATAGCTGGCGCTAAACTTCTTGCTGGGTTAACTGATGTTCCTGTTAGAGGAATACCAATTAAATGTACAAATGTTAAAGTAAGACCAATTACTAATCCAGCTACGTTTGACTTAGAGTCATCACTAGTAACACCTAATATAGTATAAATAAATACAAATGTTAATACTATTTCTGTTACTATTGCACCTACTAATGAAATATTAGTTGCAGATAATTCTCCATAGAAGTTAGCTCCTAAAGCAGTAGTTCCTAAGTTAGTATTAGATAATATAAAGAATAGAATTGCACTACCAGCAATAGCTCCTAATACTTGAGATACTACATAGCATATAAAGTCTTTTACTGATAATTTTTTAGATATTAACATAGCTAATGATACAGCAGGATTAACATGACATCCTGAAATATTACCAATAACATAGGCTTCAGCTACTATAGCTAAACCAAATGCTAAAGATGTAGCTACTAAGTCTCCTCCTGATACAACTGCAATACCTGTTCCAAATAATACTAATACAAGTGTTCCTAAGAATTCAGCAATATACTTTTTCATCTCAATTCTCCTTTCTATTTTAATTGTAATTCTTCTTTATTTTGTTGTCAATTTTTATTAATATTGTTATAATAATAATAGGATGTGATAATATGAGTAGTGAGAATAGTAAGAAACAATTTATTGATGCTCTTATAGAAAGAGTTTATCAAAATGATAAGGTTAAACATATATTTACTGAAAGTTTAGATGAACTACAAAAAAGTGCTGAAGACAAGTATTTATCTTCTAATTTATCTATGGATGAAATTGCTGATAAGATAATGAAAGATGTAGAAGAAAAAAGAAATGAGTATGATAAAAAAGCTAGAGAAGCAAGTATATCTAATCTTACTGAACAATATTATAATAAATACAAAGATTTATATAATATTTCTTTAGAAGAATTAAAGAAAGAAAATATTGATAAATATTTAAATACTGATTTAACTATTGAAGAGATTAATAATGAAATGTTTGCTAGAGTAAAAAAAGCATATGATGAAAAAGAAGGTAAGAAAGAAGTTCAAGACAAAGAAGAAAACGCTATGAGTACTACTAATGATACTAACCATCCTGCTTATGCTGGTCTTAAAGGTGTTGTTGGTGGTGTAACTGCAGGACCACAAGGTTATAGTACTATTAATACTGAGCCTAGTACTGTAGTTGAAAATAATACTGAATTAAGTGCTATGTTAGCAGAACCTATAAATAAAGAAGAAAGTTCTGAAAAGATTAATCAAGATATGAATCTTGTTGATCCTCCAAAACAATTAGTTAAGACTTCTCAAGAAAATAATTCAAAAGATTCTGCACAAGTTGGTTCTATTAGTTTATTCTCTGTAGTATTATCTATATTAATAGTAACTTCAATTATTCTATTAGCAATGATTTTAAATATATTATTAAAATAGCTTCGGCTATTTTTTTTTATTTATGATAAAATAACTTAGAGGGATTATTATGAAATTATTAGAAAACTGTATGTTATGTCCTAGGAAATGTGGAATTAATAGGTATAAAGAAAAAGGATTCTGTGGAGCTACTAATAAAATAAAAGTAGCTTATTACTCTCTTCATATGTGGGAAGAACCTATTATATCTGGAAATAATGGTAGTGGTACTATATTCTTTTCTAATTGTAATCTTAGATGTTTATATTGTCAGAATAAAAAGATTAGTATAGATGGATATGGTAAATTAATTAGTAATAAGAGATTAAAAGAAATTATGTTAGAACTACAGAGTAAAGGAGCTCATAATATTAATCTAGTTACTCCTACTCATTATGTTCCTAATATTATTAGTGTATTAAAGAATATTAAGAATAGAGAATTACATATACCTGTTGTTTATAATACAAGTAGTTATGAATGTATTGGTACTATTATGGCTTGTAGGGATCTTGTTGATATATACTTAGCTGATCTTAGATATTTTGATGATAAGTTAGGTGAAAAGTACTCATTATGTTCTAATTATTTTGAAAATGCTACTATGGCTATAGATGAAATGTATAGACAAGTTGGTAAGTATGAATTAGATAATAATGGTTTATTAAAGAAAGGACTTGTAGTTAGAGTATTATTATTACCTGGACATATTGATGATTCTAAGAAAATAATAGAATACTTATATAAGACTTATGGTGATGATATATTTATAAGTATTATGAATCAATATACTCCTATTAATAAATGTAAGTATTCTAATTTAAATAGAAAAGTAACTGAAGAAGAATATGATTCTGTAGTAGATTATGCTTTAGATTTAGGTATTAAGAATGCTTTTGTTCAAGAAGGAGAAGCTGCTAGTGAGAGTTTTATTCCTGAATTTAATAAAAAAATTGTTTAATATTGGTATTTGTGATATTATTATTTTAGGAGGTAAATATGAAGAAATTAAAGTATTTAATAATCTTATTAATAGCTGCTTTAATTATTCCTTTTACAGTATATGCTGAAGGTGAAGAAAACACTGAATCTAAAGAAGTAAATGTATATTTATTTAGAGGAGAAGGTTGTCCACATTGCCAAGAAGCAGAGGAATGGTTCCAAAGTATTGAAGAAGAATATGGAAGTTATTTTAAAGTAGTTGATTATGAAACTTGGTATAATTCTGAAAATGCTGAATTAATGCAAAAAGTAGCTAGTGCTAGAAATGAAGAAGTAGGTGGCGTTCCATATATTATTATTGGTAACCAATCATGGAATGGATTTACTGAAAGTTATGAATCAGAAATGATTGAAAAAATTAAATCTGAATTCGAAACTAATGTTGAAGATAGATATGATATTATTAAACTTCTACCAGAAATTAGTAAAGAAAAAGAACCTAGTACTGGTTCTGATGTACTTGCTTTATTAGTTATTTTATTAGTATTTGGTGGAATTTGTTTCGGAGTAGCCAAAGCAAGAAAGAAAACAAAATAAAAAGCACTTAGTGCTTTTTTTATTTTATCTTAAGTATTTGTCCTATACTTATAGTATTACTTGTAAGATTATTTAATTCCTTTAAATCATTTACTGAAATATTATTCTTTTTAGAGATACTCCATAAAGTATCTCCTTTTTCTACTATATAGGTATTATCTATTTGTTTAGGTACTAAGAGTGTTTGCCCTACTTTTATATTTAAATCAGATAAGTTATTTAATTCTATTAAATCATTTACTCTAATATCATATTTTTTAGATATACCCCATAAACTATCTCCTTTAACTACTGTGTATGTATCATAATCAGGATTAGATTTTTCTTCTAGATATAGTATTTGTCCTATACTTAGAATATCACTAGTTAAGTTATTTATTTCTATTAGTTTATCTATGGGTATATTAAACTTTCTAGATATAGAGTATAATGTATCATTTTTTTGTACAGTGTAATACTCTAATACTTTATTTGGTGGTATATAGGGATAATTTAGATACTCAGTTAATCCTTTTACTACTCCTTCTACATAATCATTTAGATTATTCTTTAATCTTTTAGAATCATTTATATTATCAATAAAACCATATTCTATTAATAATGGAGTTGTATTACCTGTTTCTCTTAATATATAGTAATAATCTAAATTAGGATTTTCAGGTAATCTTCTTTGATAAGTACGTCTGACCTTTTGACCACTTTCTTTTATATTATTAAGTATTAGATCTGCTAGAGTAGAATCATTCTTTAAAGAATAAACTATTTCTGCTCCTTCTCCATTACCAGCATTCATATGATTAGATATTAATATAGTATATGGACTATTATTATAAAGTTTTTTTATTCTTCTTACTCTTTCTTCTTTAGGTAAATACTCATCATTATCTCTTACTAGTTTTGTAGGTATACCTAGTTCTTTTAATCTATTATATAAATATTGTGCTGCCTGTAAATTTAAATCTTTTTCTAATAAGTTATTACCTATAGCACCTGAGTCAATTCCTCCATGACCTGCATCTATAATAATTCCTTCTATCATAAATTCACCTCTAGTATATGATATTTATATAATTATTTTTGGACACAAAAAAACTAGATTAATCTAGCTTTTTTTGTTTATTATATTTCTTATAGCTTTCTACTATTTGAGAATAATCTGTAGCATCTAAATCATAGTCTGGTTTAGGTTTACCATGTTCATCTGTTTTAGGAGCTATACTTGCATAATGGATAACTTGTTGTCCATGAAGTACACCTATATTTATTACTTCATCACAATATTTTATCTTACAGAAGTATCCATCATTACATGAATGTTGTTCTGCATATTCA
>JAFZPS010000045.1 GCA_017550205.1 Bacilli bacterium
GTTATGTTTTTAGGACCTTTTGGGTTAGTATCATTAATTTTATTTAAATATTTAATATTGTGAGGTTTGTATGGATAAGTTATCAGTTGTTAAGAAAAATTATATTGATTATATAAATAAAATTATTGAGAATAATAAGGTATCTCATGCGTATTTAATTGAAATAAATGATTATGATGCTGATAAAAAGTATATATTTGATTTTATTAAGATGATAATATGTAATATTACATATGAAAAACTAGAAAAAGAAAACAATAATATAATTAAATTGATTGATAATAATGATTATCCTGATATAAAAGTAATAGAACCAGAGGGTTCTACTATTAAGAAAAGTCAAATGATTGACTTACAAAAAGATTATAGTAATAAATCATTATTAGATGGTAAAAGAATATATGTAGTTAAAGAAGCTGATAAGTTAAATCCTGCTTCAGCTAATACAATTCTTAAATTTCTTGAAGAACCAGAAGAGGATATAATAGCTATTCTTTTAACTACAAATCGTTATAAGATAATAGAAACTATTTTATCTAGATGTCAGATACTTACTTTAAAAGAAAATAGTATTCCTGTTATTGAAGATGATGTGTTTGATTTATTAAAATGTGTAGTTTATCCTAGTGAATTCTTTATTAAATATAATAGTATAATTACTGAGGTTATTCCTGATAAAGATATTGCTAGAGATAAATTAAAGAAACTCGAAAATATAATTATTTCATATTTAGATAATAAATATGAAAGTATTGATATAGATGATAAATTAATTAAGTTATTTAAAGATATTGATGATAAGAAATTACTTAATTCTTTAAGTATAATAGAAGAAGAAATAAAAAAGTTAGAATTTAATGTTAATTATAAGTTATGGTTAGATTCATTATTTTCTAAGTTAACAATTGGAGGTTAGATACTGTGATTGATGTAGTAGTGGTAAGTGTTCCAAAGACTAAGAATTTATACTTTTTATCACCTAATTCATTAGAATTAAAAAAAGGTGATGATGTAGTATTTGAAACAGAAAATGGTCTTTTTATGGGAAAAGTATGTAAGGAGAAATACTCTGAAGATAAGAAAAATCTTGATATGCCTTTAGATAAAGTTAAACGTATTGCAATTGATGAAGATTATGAAAAGGAAAAGGCTAATGAAGAAACTGCTGAAAAAGCTTTAAAAGATGCTAAAAGAATTAGTAAAGAGTTAGAACTTGAAATGAATTTTGTAGATGCTTATTATTCTTTAGATAATTCTCAATTAGTATTTAACTTTTTGTCAGAAACACGAGTTGATTTTAGAGAATTAGCTAAGAAATTAGCTGGTAAATATAAAACTCGTATTGAGTTAAGACAAGTTGGAGTAAGAGATAAGGCTAAGAAGATTGGTGGATTAGGACCTTGTGGATTATTCTTATGTTGTAATTCTTTCTTAACTGATTTTGATAGTGTATCTATTAATATGGCTAAGAATCAAATGCTTGCATTAAATCCAACAAAGATAAATGGTATCTGTGGAAGACTATTATGTTGTTTAGGATATGAAAATGATATCTATACTGAATTAAAGAAAGATATGCCTAAGATTGGTATGGTTGCTGATACTCCTCAAGGTATGGGTAAAGTTGTTAGTATAGATGTATTTAAGAAAACTTATTCAGTTGATTTAAAAGAAAAAGGTATCGTTACTTTTTCTAAGGATGAAAAATAATGGAAAGATTAGATGATGTTTTAGGATATGATTTAAAGATCTATCAAAACTCTTCTTATTTTTCTTTTTCATTAGATAGTATAATTTTAGCAAATTACGCTAATATTAGATTAAGAGATAGGAATATAGTAGATTTTTGTACTGGTAATGGAGTTATTCCATTAATAATTTCACAACGTACTAAAAATAATATAGTAGGTGTGGAAATCCAGGAAAAGTTAGCTGAACTTGCAGAAAAATCAGTGGAATACAATAAGTTAACTGATAGAATTACTATAGTAAATGAAGATGTTAATGAATTTTCTAGTAGACATTTAAATGAATTTGATTTAGTATTATGTAATCCGCCTTATTTCAAGGTGGAAGATAAAAGTAGTTTTAATGAGTCATATGAGAAGATGATTGCTCGTCATGAGATTACTTTTAATTTAGAAGATTTATGTAAGTGTTGTAAGAAAGTATTAAAAGATAATGGTAATTTATATATAGTACATAGAAGTGATAGATTAATTGATATTATAGAAACTCTTAGAAAACATAATATTGAACCTAAGAGAATCAGATTTGTTTACGAAAATGTTTCTAAAGAATCTACTTTAGTCTTAGTAGAAGCACAAAAGTGTGGAAGTGTTGGATTAAAAGTAGATAGTCCAATTATTCTATATAATTTAGATGGTACGGAGACTAAAGAATATTCATTACTACAAAAGGAGGTAAGAAAATGATACAAAAGAGTTATAATGATACACCTAGTTTATATTTAATTCCGACTCCTATTGGTAATTTAGATGATATTACAGTTAGAAGTTTAAATACTTTAAAGACTGTTGATGTTATATTATGTGAAGATACTAGAGATACTGGTTTATTATTAAGCCATTATGATATTAAGAAAAAACTAGTTAGTTGTCATGAATATAATGAAGATAAAATTATAGATAATGTAGTATCTATGCTAAAAGAAGGACTTAACGTAGGTCTTGTAACAGATCAAGGTACTCCTATTATTAGCGATCCTGGATATATTGTTTCACGTGGAGTAATAGAAGCTGGGTATAACGTAATTAGTTTACCTGGAGCTACTGCTTTTGTTCCTGCATTAACAAGTTCTGGTATAGAACCATCTCCGTTCTTATTCTATGGTTTTTTAAATTCTAAGAGTAGTAAACAAAAAACTGAGTTAACAGCTTTAAAAAGTTTAAAATATACAATAATCTTCTATGAATCAGTTCATAGAATGAAAGAAACATTAAAAAATATGCTTGAAGTATTAGGAGATAGAAAAATCGCAGTATGTAGAGAATTATCTAAGATACATGAAGAAATAGTTAGAGATAATATTAGTAATATTATTCCTTTAGTTGACAGTATGAAGGGTGAATTTGTCATAGTTGTCGAAGGAAATAAAGAAATAGTTGATTTTAGTGAGTTAGATGTCGTTGAACATGTTAAAATGTATGTTGAAGACGGACTTAGTGAAATGGATGCAATTAAGAAAGTTGCTAAAGAGCGTGGAGTAGCTAAATCAGTTATTTATACTGAATATCATAAAAAGTAGGTGATAGTATGAAATTAATAGTAGGTTTAGGAAATCCTGGTAAGGAATATGAAAATACTAGACATAATATTGGTTTTTCATTTGTAGACTTTTATTTAGATAAAAAAGGTATAAATGAAAAATGGACTAAGAAGTTTGATGGTGAATATCTTCAAACTAATATTAATGGTGAAAAAGTATTATTCTTAAAACCTCTTACTTTTATGAATTTATCAGGTAATTCTGTTAGAAAGATAATGGATTATTTTGATATAGATGTATCAGATATTTTAATCATCTCAGATGATTTAGATATAAAAGTAGGTAATTTTAAATTAAAATCTGATGGTAGTTGTGGTGGACATAATGGTTTAAGAAACATAGAGTCTAATATTGGAACTACTGAATATAAGAGATTAAAGATAGGAATATCTAAGAATATTGAAACTGATACTAAAGATTATGTATTAGGTAATTTTTCTAAAGAAGAAAAAGATACTTTAAAAGAATTATTTTATAATTTAGTAGAAGTAATAGATGATTATTTTAAGTTACCTTTTGGAGATTTAATGAGTAAACACAATCGTAAGAATAAATAGGTGATGAATATGAAATTCTTCAAAGACTTAATTAATATAGATTTAAAAAAAGACATGGGTATATATAACTTA
>JAFZPS010000046.1 GCA_017550205.1 Bacilli bacterium
AGAATTATATCCAGAAGAAATGATCGAAAGAGCTGTTAAAGGTATGTTACCTCACAACAGACTTGGAAGACAAATGTATACAAAATTATTTGTATATGCTGGATCTGATCACAAACAACAAGCACAAAAACCAGAAGTGCTTGAAGTTAAATAGGAGGGTTTAAGAAATGGCAAAAGAAAAGACAAACGTTTATACTGGAACTGGTCACAGAAAGACTAGTGTAGCTAGAGTTACATTAACTCCAGGTAAAGGAAAAATCACAGTAAACGGTAGAGATGTACATGAATATTTCCCTTCTGAAATTTGTGTTATGGGATTAACTCAACCTTTAGAATTAACAAATACAACAGAAATGTTTGATGTTGATGCTCAAGTTAAAGGTGGAGGATTCCAAGGACAAACAGGAGCTATCCGTTTAGGAATCACTAGAGCTTTATTAGATTATGATAAAACTACTCCAGCTGATTCTGAAAATAGTTTTAGAAAAACTCTTAAAGTTGCAGGATTTATTACTAGAGATTCTCGTAAGAAAGAACGTAAGAAACCAGGATTAAAGAAAGCACGTCGTGCTCCACAATTCTCAAAACGTTAATATTTATTCAAAAGTTTCAAAGCAAGGAATTCCTTGCTTTTTTTGTTTAATATTTATGATATAATATGTTCAAGGAGTGATATTATGAAAATAATAGAATTCGATGGAGATCCAATGCTACAACTAGAAAAAGTTGAGAATATGGATAAAAGTATATTTCATTTAAATCAAGAATCTGTAGATGAAATAGCATCGTACTCAGAAGAATTAAAAGAAAATATTCCACAATTCTTTGTTGATAAAGATAGTAGTATTATATACTTAGCTAAAGGTGGAATAGATGAAGAAGGAAATGAATTTCCTGATACATATATAGGTATAAAATGTAATGATAAAAGTAAATGCCCATATACAATAACAGCTATTTATGCATCTGATTTCCAATATGCATGTCCTAAAACAGGAGAAGAAATATTTCTAAAAAAAAAGAGCAATGAAATATTTAAATAAAATGGAGGAAGAATGAAACAAGAATTAGTAAGAATAAACTCAATAGATGGATTAGAAGAAGTAGGTATTTTATATAGTCCTAGTAATGGTACTGATAGAATAATTATTCATGTTCATGGATTAAATGGTAATTTCTATGAAAATAGATTTTTAGATACAATATCTAAAGTATATACAGATAATAACTATGCTTTCTTAACTTTTAATAATAGAGGAAAAGATTATATTACTGAAATGAATAAAGGTAATGAAATAGCTATTATTGGAGGTAGTTTAGAAAGATTTAAAGAATGTCTATTAGATATAGAAGGAGCAATAAATTGGGCTAAAGAAAGAGGTTATAAAGAAATAGTACTTGAAGGACATAGTTATGGATGTAATAAAGTATTATATTACTATAATAAAAAGAAAGATAATTCTATCAAAAAAATAGTATTATTAGCTCCATGTGATATACCAGCAGAAGGTATGAAATTCTTAACAAAAGAACAATATGATAAAGCAAAATTAGATTCAACAAGACTAGTAAATGAAAATAAAGAAAATGAATTAATAGATTTCCCAGTTATGATTAATAATAAAATAGCTGCAGGAACATACTATTATGATTTCTTACCAGGTGGAGAAAATGACTTTATTAGATATAGAGATAATGAAAAGAGTGAAGTACTTAATAGTATAGATATACCTGTATTAATAATATTTGGAGATGTCGATGAATGTGTATTAACAAAACCTATAGATACAGTAAAATCCTATCTAACAAATAATATAAAAGATTGTAAGATAGAAATAATAGAAGGTGCTAATCATTCTTACATAGATAGATATAAAGAATTAGGAGAAATAATTAAAAATAATATGAAATAAGCTCGATTTCGAGCTTTTTATTTATAAAAATCTTTATTTTCAATAAAAAATATGTTAGTATATATGCTACAAAAAAGGAAGGTTTATGTATGAAAGTATACGATAAAAATGAAGTAAAAGAACAGGTAATAGCATTACTTAATTATCAATATCAACTTGAGGAAAGAGGGCCTTGGTTTTATAGAGAATCATATAATGAAGGAAAAGAATATGCACCTTTATATTCTGCATATGACGAAGAAATAATGAGATTAAAGTTTGCTCAATTATTACTTCAAAAATATAATTCAAAGAAAGATGTAACACTATCACCTAAAGAAATTGAACGTTTCTTAATTGATAAAACATATAAAACAGTATACCCAAGTATATTACAAACATTAAATTGTTTAGGAGCTGATATGGAAGGTGTATGCTTAGATGGATTATGGCTTGCAGGAAGTAGTTTTATAAACTTAGAAAATGTACATGTAGATTTAGATAAATTAGGTGACAAAAACTTAATAAATACAAGATTTAGAGGAGCAAGTTTTAGTGGGAGTTTTGATAAATGTAAACTAGCCCTAGCAATATTTGAAGACTGTACATCAGAAAAACCTATTAATCCACAAGAAGTATATGGAAAAACTTTATATAGATCAAAACTTGGTGGTATTGAAATAGAAGGTAGTTTAGATGGTGTTAATATAAGTTATACAAATTTTTCAAAATCAAAGGGTACTATAGTAATTAATCCACAAAAATGTATCAATAAGACTTTAGAAGGTGTATTATTTAATAATTGTTATGTACTAGGTGATTATGATGAGCAAACAGGACAATATGAAGAAGCAAGTTCTGCAGGATGTGAAATAAATTATTCAATCTTTAAAGGTGTAAAAAACATACCTACAATTGATATAGGAACTATAAGTTATAGTGATATATATAGAACAGATTTAACAGGAGTTAGAATAATTGGTACAGCTGGATGGGAAAATCGTGGATTCTTATTCTCAGATTGTACTATGAATGGTGAAGACTTTAATCTAGCTATTCCATCAACATATGAAAATAAAAAATTAGTTGATATAAACCTAGTAAAAGAAACAAAACAAAAAATAAAAGAAAAGAAATCAATATTTAGTAGATTTAAAAAGAAAAATGAAAAGTAGAGAAATCTACTTTTTTAATTTTATAAATATCTTGTGTTATAATGAATATATGAGGTGATTATATGATTAAACCAAGTAAATTAAATAAAGGAGATAAAGTAGCAATAGTTTCTTTATCAAGAGGTTTATTAGGTATGCCATTTCTTAAACATGAATTAGATTTAGGATTAAAAAGGCTAGAAGAATTAGGATTAGTTCCAGTAATTATGCCTAATGCTTTAAAAGATATTGATTATGTACGTGATCATCCAGAAGCAAGAGCTAGTGATTTAAAAGAAGCTTTTCTAGATGATAGTATAAAAGGAATTATCTGTGCTATTGGTGGAGATGATACATATAAAACTATTCCATATCTAATGGAAGATAATGAATTTATAGAAGCAGTAAAATCTCATCCAAAATTATTCACTGGTTTTTCAGATACAACTAATAATCATTTAATGTTTAGTAAAATTGGATTAGAAACATTTTATGGACCATGTTTCATAGTAGATTTAGCAGAATTAGATAAAGAAATGTTACCATATACTAAAGAAGCATTTAATAGTTTCTTTAAAGAAGGAAATGAATATGAAATAACTTCAAGTCCAGTATGGTACCATGAAAGAAGTAGTTTTAGTGAAGACCAAGTAGGAATCCCTCGTATATCAGAAAAAGAAACACATGGTTTTGAAACACTAAATGGTAGTGGAAAAGTAACAGGTAAACTATATGGTGGTTGTATAGAAAGCTTATATGATGCCTATACTAGTGAAAGAAATGGTAATGAATTTGAAATATATTCTAAATATAATATTTTACCTACACCAGAAGAATGGAAAGAAAAAATACTATTTATAGAAACTTCAGAAGAACAAATGTCTCCTGAAACACTAGAAAGAGATTTAAAGTATTTTAAAGATAAAAAAATACTAGAACTAGTAAAAGGAATAATAGTAGGTAAACCTATGGATGAAAAGTATTATGAAGAATATAAAGAAGTATATAAAAAAGTATTTAGTGATTTAGATACACCAGTTTTATATAATGTTAACTTCGGACATTCAGTACCAAGAACTATACTTCCATATGGAGTAAGTGCTACAATTGATTATGACAATAAAAGAATTTTCATAAATGAACCAATATTTGAAAAAGAATTAGAGAAAGGATTAATAAAATGAAAAAAATAATAATAGCTATAATACTTTTAATAAGTATAATAATTCCAGTTAATGTATATGCAGATACTGGACCTAAACCTTCAATAGAGGTAAATATTAAGAACTTAAAAACTAAAAATTATTTAGTAGATTTATTTGTCTATGATAAAGATGGAAAAAACTATAAATCTGATGAAGATTATAATGGTGGAGGATTAACTGAGGAACAAATAACTAAATTACATGAATTAAACTTTGATGGATGGATTTCATCATCTACTAGATGGAGTAGATATATTATGTTTGCTGATTGTGCAGGTAATGAAGAATTTAAAAATAATTTCGGTTATTTTGGTACACCAACAAGATATAAAATAGTTATAGTAAATAATGATACTGGAGAAATAAAAATATCAGAAGAAATAGTAAGAAAAGAATTTAATAGTGTAGTAACAATAGACTATAATGATATGAAAGTAGCAGAAGTTAATAATAATATATTAAAAACATTTATTATAGCTGCTATAGTATTAGTATTAACAATAGTAATAGAATTAGGAATAGCTTTATTATTTAAAACAAGTAATTATATTACAATAGCTATTACTAATTTAATTTCAAATGTAGTACTACAATCTTTATTATTAATATTCTCAAGTAATTATTTATTAGTATTTATTATTGGAGAAGTATTAGTAATAGGTGCTGAATTACTAGTATATTTATTAAGATTGAAAAAACTAAGTAAAGCAAAAACAATTATTTATACATTAGTTGCTAATTTAGCTACAATACTAGTAACATTCCTACTATATATGATATAAACTGTTGATTTAAAATAAGTTCTTTGTTATTATATATCACATGGGGAGAGGAAACATATATGAGTAAAGGAAGATTAGAAGAAGAAAGAACTAAAGACATAATAACTAATGTAGATAAAATGGCAACTGAATATCAGAAAAAATTAGAAGAACAAAAAAAGGAAAATCTAATAGAATTTTTAGCCATGATAGTATCTGAATATAAGAAAGATGAAGACGTTGAATGTATATATTTAACTCCATATAAAATGGATGGAAATGTAATAATTTATGGGGTAACTGTTATAAATGCAGATGCTGTGGCAGTAGAATACACCATTAATTCCTACTTAAATGATATACAAAATGCCGTATATAATAGAGATAGTGTTATAGATTGCGTTGGTGGAAAAATTGTAATAAAAATAGACCACGATTTTAATTATGTTGAGCATGCTTCAGATAATTATCACATAAAAAATGCAAAAAAATTATTATCATCTGAGATTATTTATATAAAAGATGGTTATGCTGAACATTATTATAGAGTTGCACATCAATTTGATAATGATAAGTCTTTTGAAAAGTATTCTAATATAATAGATACAGGTATAACTATGGAAAAAGTAAAAAAGAAAGCAGTATAATCTGCTTTTTTTTATGTTATAATGAAATAGGTGATAATATGAAATATGCAGAAGAAATAATGAATCTAATGGATGAAATAAACTATGGATGGATAGATAAAGAAGGAAATCCTCATACAAAACTAAAGGATTATGAAGAAAAATATAATCTTCAATCACCAGAGGAATTAAAGAAATCTAAATTAGGAGTATGCTGGGATCAAGTAGAATTAGAAAGATACTATTTTAAAGAAAAAGGAATAGATATTAATTCCTATTTTATAGTTCACTATGATGGAGCTAAATGTCCATGTCATACATTTATTAGTTTTAAAGAAAATGGTAAATACTATTGGTTTGAACATGCTTGGCCAATGCATAAAGGAATAAAAGAATTTGATACTATAGAAGACTTATTAAATGATGTAAGAGAAAAATTTATTGCTTTAGAATTACCAAATGGATATGATGAAAATCATTTATTTATATTTAATTATAAAGAACCAAAACCTCATTTAGGAGCATTAGAATTCTATACACATTGTCAGAATAATCATTATTAGAAGAGAAATCTTCTTTTTTTGTGTATAAAAAATCTCTCTTGCATAAATTATTACGAGGAGGTAAATATGTTTCATATTGAGTATCTACAAGAATTCCTTATTATTGGAGTAGCTTTAAGTACTATAACTTGTGCAATAATTCAAAAGACTAAATCAATGTTTAATAGTAGTAAATATATAGTTATTTATTCATTTCTTATTAACTTAGTAATAGGTATAGTTTTCTGTTTAACTTTTACTGATATTACACTTCCTACTAGTCTATGGATAGGTTTATTTTCATTTCTAGGAGCTGATTCTATTTATAAATCATTAGAAGGAAAAATATCTAGTTATACTGATATTTTAAATAGAAAGAATATTACTATTTCTAAAGATAATATTATAAATGAGGAGGATAAGTAATGGAAAAACCACTATTCCCAGCTAAGTATATGAGAATTACTCAAGGTTATGATGAAGGAACTCATAAAGATAGTTTTGCAATAGATAATGGAGATATTGATTATGGTATTAGTCCAATATACGCTCCGTTCACAGGGATAATAAAAAAGACTTATCCCAATGATGCTAATGAAGTATGGTTAGAAAGTATAGATAAAGTAGAATATCCTGATGGAACAATAGATTATATGACTATTATGTTTGCACACTCTAATGATATAAGTAATTTATTTGTAGGTAAAAGAATAAATAAAGGAGAAGTATTCTATTCTGAAGGAAATAAAGGTAATACTACAGGTAATCACTGTCATATAGAATGTGGAAAAGGTAAATTTACTGGTTGGCATAAAAATAATTCTAATTATTGGAGTATAAATAATGGTAAAAAACCAGAAGAATGTCTATGGATAGATGATAGTATTAATATAATTGATAATTATGGATATAAATTTAAAAAAATATCCACAGAAATTGTGGATATCAATAAAAAAGAATTTATAGCACCTAAAACAGATCTTTATGGAGTATATCTAAAAGAAAACCAAAAACTTATTATAGAACAAGCTCCAAAATCATCATAATAGAAAAACCAATCATTAAAGATAAGGCCATTAGGCCTTTTCTTTTATTAGATTGTGATTCTGGTATTAATTCCATAGTAACTACAAATACCATAGCTCCCGCCGTAAAAGATAGAATAAAAGGTAAAAATAGTTTTATTTTTAAAACAAGGATAGCTCCAAGTAATGCAAATATAGGTTCAACAATAGCACTAATAGAACCAATAATAAATGATTTAAAAGTACTTATTCCATCTCTTCTTAAAGGTAGACTAATAGCACTTCCTTCAGGAAAATTCTGTATAGCTATACCTAAAGTTAATATAATAGCCGACGTAATATTAGTAGAAGCAAAAGCTACTCCTAATACTAATCCTTCAGGTATATTATGCAAAGTAATAGAAGAGAATAACATAATAGATCTTTTTAATTTATTAATAGAATTTTTACCTTTATTTTCAATTAAACTAAGGACCTTATCACCGATATATAATAAAGCACCTCCACTAATAAACCCACTAAAAACAACTAACCAAGTTATCATTTTTAACTCATCAGAAATACTAATCGCAGGATTTAATAAAGAAAAGAAAGATGCAGCTAACATAATACCTGCAGATATAGCTAACATAGTATCTAAAATAATCTTATTAACAGACTTAAAAAAGAATACTATAGAAGAACCTAAAACAGTAATAAAAAAAGTAAAAATACCAGCTAAAAATGCTTGATATATAGGGTTTATTTCATAAAAAAAATTAAACATTTTATATCACCAATATAAATTATGCAAAAATACAATATTTGGTTAAAATTATATTGTAAATTACTTGAAAAAAAGATATAATTAATAATAGAATGAAGAATAATATACGGGGTGATCTAAGTGATTGTTAGATTGATCAAAAAGAAAAAAATTTATAACTTTTCTTTACCATCAGAAATATCTGGTAATTACTGGATTACTGATAATGATTATTTTGGAAATGTACGAAACCTAATCAACGTAGAAGAATACAACGGAGAATGGAAAATTAAAAGTGACTTTGAAACAAAAATAATGGCTGGAGATAAAGAAGTAGAATCAGCTATATTAAAAGATTATAGTCTATATTTTTTAAAGATTAATACAGATAATGAATATGTAATACTATATTGTTCACCATCAGTACAAAAAGATGTATTAAGATTAAGAATAAATACTAATAATGTAGTAACAATAGGTAATGATGAGAAAAATACTATATATTATAACTATCCATTAGTTTCAAAACAACATGCTAAATTAGTTTATAATAATGGTAAATGGGCAATACAAGATTTAAATAGTAAATACGGAACTTATGTTAATAATGAAGCTATAGTATCCCAAGAACTAGAATATGGTGATATTGTTTTCATTATGGGATTAGAAATAGTTCCTATGAAATCAGGTTTGATAATAAATAATATATCTAACCATGTAAAAGTAGACGAAACTACTTTAATAAGAGAAAATGCTATTATTCAAAGACAAACAGAACAAGATAATCCAGATGAAGAAAATATAGAATTTTATAGTGAAGATGATTATTTCTATAGAGCACCAAGATTTAAAACTGGTATTGAAGAAAAAATAATTGGAATAGATCCACCACCAGCAAAACAAGAGGAAGATAAAACACCTGCAATATATACAATTGGACCAATGCTTACAATGGCAATGACATCAATGACAACAGGTTATAGTGCTTTATCAGGTGTTATTAATGGTACAACAGATATGAGTGTAGCCCTTCCAACATTAGTTATTTCTGGTGCTATGATATTAACTATGTTCTTATGGCCAAGTCTACAAAGACATTATCAAAAAAGACAAGCTAAAAAAAGAGCAAAAGAAAGAAAAGAAAAATATCTAAAGTATTTGGAAGAAAAGAAAGAAAAACTACAAAATGAAATGAAAATTCAAAGACAAATAATGATAGATAATTATCTTCCATTACAACAAATAAAAGAAATAATTTATGAGAAGAAAAGAAATCTATGGGAAAGAGAATTAGAACAAGATGATTTCTTAACACTAAGACTTGGTATTGGTAAAACACAATTTAAAGGTACACTAAGTATCCCAGAAGAACATTTCTCACTACAAGATGATGAATTACTACAAGAAGTATATAAAATAGGTGCAGAATCACGTATGTTAGAAAATGTACCAGTTACATTAAACTTCATAGAAAAGAATATAACTGCTATTATAGGAACAGCTCAAAATAAACAACAATTTATAGAAGGATTACTTCTACAAACAATTACCTATCATAGTTATGAAGATTTAAAAATAGTAGTTTTAACTAATAAACAAAATGAATCTAAATGGGATTATTTAAAAATAGCTCCACATAACTGGAGTGATGATAAGACTGTTCGTTATTTTGCAACTGATTTGGATGAAGCAAAAGAAATATCATTAGAATTAGAAAAAGCAATGCAAGCTAGAAAATTTCGTGATAATAATGGAAAAATGGAAACAAGTTCAGAAGATTATCATAAATATAAACCATACTACTTAATAATAACAGATGATTATAAAATGGTAAGAGATATAGAACTTGTAAAAGATGTATGTGAAATGCCAGTTAATTATGGATTTAGTTTAGTAGTAATAAGTCCAAGATTAGTTAATATACCTAATGAATGTAAAACATTCATAAGTATAGGTGATTCAAAATCAGGTGTATTTGAAAATGAATTAGTTTCAAATAAACAAAAAGAATTTGATGCAGATACTGATCCTACACTTAATATGTATGAATGTTGTAAGATCATTGCAAATATACCAATAGATATCTCTAAAGAAAATAGAGTGTTACCAAATAGTGTATCATTCTTAGAAATGTATAATATTGGTATGGTAGAACAATTTAATATCCTAAACAGATGGAAAAATAATGATCCAACAAAAACATTATCAGTACCAGTAGGATTAGATAAATCAAGAGAATTATTTAAACTAGATTTACATGAAAAAGCACACGGACCACATGGTTTAATTGCTGGTATGACTGGTTCAGGTAAATCAGAGTTTATTATTACTTATATACTTTCAATGGCTTTAAACTATCATCCCTATGAAGTATCATTTATACTTATTGACTACAAAGGTGGAGGTCTAACTGGAGCATTTGAAAATAGAGAAACAGGAATTAAACTACCACACTTAGCAGGAACAATAACAAACTTAGATACAGTTGAAATGAATAGATCACTTGCATCTATTCAATCAGAATTACGTAGAAGACAAAGACTATTTAATGAAGCAAGAGATAGATTAAATGAAAGTACAATAGATATTTATAAATATCAAAGTCTATATAGAAGAGGTTTAGTTGATAAACCAATATCTCATTTATTTATAATTTCAGATGAGTTTGCTGAATTAAAAGATCAAAGACCAGAATTCATGGAACAATTAATTTCAACTGCTCGTATAGGTCGTTCTCTAGGAGTTCACTTAATCCTAGCAACACAAAAACCTAGTGGAGTAGTTAATGATCAAATATGGTCAAACTCTAAATTTAGAATATGTTTAAAAGTACAAGATAAATCAGATTCAATGGATATGATTAAATGTTCTGATGCAGCAGAATTAAAACAAACTGGTAGATTCTATCTACAAGTAGGTTATAATGAACTATTTGCTTTAGGACAAGCAGCATGGGCAGGAGCTCAATATTATCCAACAGAAAAAAGAAAAAAGAAAGTAGACCAAGGAATTAATATAATTGATAATGTTGGTAATACATTAAAACTTCTAGATACAAAAAATGAAGAAATACAAGCACCTTCACAAGGGGAAGAAATTACTAATATTATTAAATATATAGTAGAAGAAGCTAATAAAGAAGAAATAAAGATTAGTAAATTATGGTTAGATAGAATACCTAATGTAATCTATATAGATGACTTAGAGAAGAAATATAACTATGAACCAATTAAAAATGTTATTAACCCAGTAATTGGAGAATATGATGATCCAGAAAATCAAGTTCAAAATATCTTAACATTACCATTATCTGATGAAGGTAATACAATTATTTATGGATCTGCTGGTAGTGGTAAAGAATTAATGCTATCAAGTATTATCTATTCAACTATAACTACACATGATACTAAAGAAGTTAATTTCTATATTATAGACTTTGGTGCAGAAACATTAACTATGTTTAGACAAGCACCTCATGTTGGAGAAGTAATACTTTCAAATGATTCAGAAAAGATAACTAATTTATTTAGAATGATTAATTCTATAATAGAAGAAAGAAAGAAAATATTCATAGATTATAATGGTTCATATGATTTCTATATTAAACATGGTGGAAAACAAATACCATTTATAACAATAGTAATTAATAATGTAGAAGCATTCTTTGAAACATATCAAGAATATGAAGATATAATAGGTCAAATGACAAGAGATTGCTTAAAATATGGTATATGCTTTATTTTAACTACTAATGGAACAAATACAGTAAGATATCGTATAAGACAAAACTTTAAACAAAACATTACTCTACAATTCAATGATCCAAGTGATTATTCATCAATAATACCAGGAGCAAGAAAGAAAGAACCATCAAAGGTATATGGTCGTGGTCTTGTTGGTTTAGATGGAGTATATGAATTCCAAACAGGATATAGTTATAAAGAAGAAAAAATTAGTGACTATATTAAAATTATATCTAAAAAACTTAATGAAATATGTGAATATAAAGCACCAAAGATACCAATTTTACCAGAAGTAGTTAATCAAGAATTTGTTGCTAACTATTTAGGATCACTAGAAACTGTACCAATAGGTGTAAGTAAAGAATCATTAAATATAGTAACATTAGATCTTAAAAATGAATTTATGTATAATATTACTGGCTATGATATATCAAGTGAAACTAAATTTATTAATGGTTTAATTAATAATGTTCTATCAATGAATAATGCAGAATGTATTATATTTGATACAGATAGCTTATTAAGAGAATCCAATAGAGATAGAATTACATATAGTAGTGATTTATGTGATAAGTCATTTGAAAGATTAGTAGATGTATTTAATGATACTAATCCAGAAAGAGTAGCAGTATGTTTAATGATTAATGTTAATTCACTATATAATAAATTAAGCCCAGAAGAAAAAGTTAAATTTGCTGATGTAATTACTAATTGTAAAAATAAAGGTACAGTAAGAATACTAATAATTGATACAATAGAATCAGTAAAAACAATATCTTATGAAACTTGGTATAAATCTAATATAGATTTAGCTGAAGGTATATGGTTAGGTAATGGTATAGGAGATCAATTTACATTAAAGATCACAACTAACTCAAGAATCCTAAGAACAGAAGTACCACCAGGATTTGGTTATGTAATCAAAAAAGGAAAAGCTACTCTAGTTAAATTGATGTCAGATGAATAGGAGAATAATATGAATAAGAATAAAATATTAATAGAATTAGAAATACCTCTATTAGAAAAAAAATATGATTTATTTATTCCTATAAATAGAAAAATAGGCACAATAAAAAGATTAATAGAGAATTCCTTAAGTGAATTAACAGAAACAGATTATAAACCTAACGAAGATAGTAATTTATATAGTAAAGATACTGGTGAAATATATGACGTCAATAAAACTGTAAGAGATACAGATTTAAAAAATGGTTCTAGAGTAATATTAATATAATAGGAGGAGTAATATGTCAGATTATAATACATATGTAACTTCAGTAAATAAAATATTTGATTATTTATCTAAAATGAAAGCTGGATTAACCAGTTTAGATAATAAGAATTATATTGAAAGTATTGAAGAATATAAAAAAATAGTAGCCGAAAATGCAGAAAAATTTAAAGGTGAAGCACCAGAAACAAAAACTGTGGAGGCATTAGGAAATGATTGATAGATTAAGTTATGATGATATTTTACAAATATCACAAGAATTAAAAAAAGAATCTGATGTAGTAAAAGAATTAGCCTCTAAAAGAGATATAAAAGATTTAATAGATTTTGCATCTACTGTTGAAGGATATTCTAAATTTCTAGAAAACATAGTAAGTATTAATAAAGATGCAGATGAAGCTCTAAAAGGACTAAAAGAAGTATTAAATAAATAAAAAAGAATTAAAATTCAAAATATTTTAATTCTTTTTCTTTATCACAATCTAATCCAGTAATATAACTCTTATTCTTAAACAATTCATTTAAATCAATATCCTGTCCATTTAAATAACAAAATACTTTTATAATTATATTCTTAGCTTCCTCTAAAGACTTTAAGTATAAATCAACATATGACTCTGTACTACTAATACTATTATCACAAGGATTATACCATATAGTATGATTATTATTTAAATAATTATGTTTATCTTCTAAAGTATAATGATAACTTAAAACTTCAAATCTAGGTAAACTTCTAGGAGTAAAAGTATCAAGTAACTTATAAAAGAACTTCTTAATACCATACTTATCACTTCTAAATAGTTTTAATATTCTTTTCATTTGTTTTAATGATATATAGTACTTCTTACTCATATTTTTAACATTAAAAGTAGTATAGAAAGTATAATCTATAGTATCATTTAATTCATTAGAAAACTTCTTCTTAGTATCAAAACAATACTTAGACATATTAAACTTATATGGATCAGTATTTTCTCTTCTTCTAACTAAATCATTATCTAGAAATACTTCCATAAAATGATGTATACCATTATATTTATAAGTAGATTTATCCTTCTTATTAAACATACCAGTCTTATATACTATATAAGGATGAATAGTACTATCTAATACATAATGAGATATAAATCCTACTATAAATGAATAAGTATCAGTATCTTCTATTTTATTCTTTTTAACATACTCTAATAAATTAATAAAAAAATAATTAGTTCTATGAGTATGAAAATACTTTTGAAATCTTCTAAGACTTTTACCACTCTTAAAAGATAATAAATTATAGAATAAAATACTATCAGTACTATTAGAAAACATCTTAGTTCTATTTAAATCTATTTTAGAACTAATACTTTCAGGTAATACCTCATATAAATCTTTAGCAAAATATGAATGAGTAATAGTTGCAGGCATAATATACCTCCTTTAAAAATCTATTAATATTATAACACAATACATTAACTTTTAGATAATATTATGATATAATTTATAATAGGTGAGATATATGATAGAAAAAAAATTCAAGACTCTAGATGAACAAATAGATATCTTAAGACATAAAGGATTATTAGTTAGAGATCCTAAGTATGCTAAAGAAGTATTATTAAGAGAAAACTATTTCTTTTTAAATGGATATCGTCACCTATTTGTAAATAAAGATAAAACATTTAAAAAAGGTGCTACATTTGAAGAATTATATAGTTTATTCTTATTTGATAGATCTTTAAGAAATATAGTATTTAAATATCTATTAGTAATAGAAAATAACTTAAAATCAATTTTCTCATACCAATTATCTAAAAAATATGGTTATAAAGAAAAAGATTATTTAAAGAATAATAACTTTACTACAGCACCAGAAAAACAAGCCCAATTAAATGATTTACTAAGAAAGATGAAAAGACAAATAAGAGTAAATGGAGCACAACATACAGCTACACAACACTATGCAGCTAATTATGGATATATACCACTATGGATATTAGTTAAAGTACTATCATTTGGTATTATAAGTGAATTATTCCAAGTATTAAAACCAGAAGATCAAAAAGAAATAGCTAATGTATTTGGAGTAGATATAGATAATTTAATAGTATATTTACCAATACTAGCTAATTATAGAAACTTATGTGCACATGAAGATATTCTATATGAAAATAAAACACAAAAAGCTATCGATGATACTGTATATCATAAATTACTAAAGATAGAAAAAATAGAAGATGAATATGCTCAAGGTAAATATGATTTATTTGCTTTAATAATTATAATGAAACAACTATTAGAAAAAGAGACATTTAAAAATATGTCTTATGAAATAGACAATGTAATAGAAACATTAAATTATAATTTATATACTATAAAAATAGATGAAGTATTAGATAGAATGGGATTCCCACTAAATTGGAAAGACCTTTCAAAGATTGAAAGGAGTTCAGATAGTAGTGAGTAAAAGAAGACTATTCCCATACGTATTAATATTCTTAATAGGTGCCTTTACTATGTTTTTATTAATAAAACCAGAAAGAGAAGAAATATATGAAAAAACTTCTCTAAATAACTCTATAAATAAAATATATGATGCTACTGTATTAATAGAAACATATAATGGATCTACATTAAAAAATACTGGTACAGGATTCTTCTATAAAAAAGATGATAAATATGCTTATATCTTAACTAATGAACATGTAATAAGTGAAGGTATAAAAATAGAAATAGTAAATTCAAAAGATGAAAAAATAGAAGCTACTGTAATAGGTAAAGATGAATATCTAGATCTAGCAGTATTAAAAGTAGATAAAAAATATGCTAAAAAGATTGCTATTATAGGTAATAGTAAAGATACAAAACTAGGAGATACAGTATTCACAGTAGGGTCACCTTTAGGATATGAATATAGAGGAAGTGTAACTTCAGGTATTCTTTCAGGAAAAAACAGAAAAGTAAAAGTAGAAACAAATAATGAAGATTGGATAATGAAAGTAATCCAAGTAGATGCATCTCTAAATCCTGGTAATAGTGGAGGACCATTACTAGATGTAAAAGGAGAAGTAATAGGAATTGTTTCATTAAAACTATTAGAAAATAATGTAGAAGGTATGGGATTTGCTATACCTATAGAATATGCTATGAATTATATAGAATATTTAGAAAATAATGAAAAAATAAAATACCCAGAATTAGGAGTAAAAACAACTGATTCAACTGATACAACTACATTATTAAAAAATAATATAAATATTAATCAACCACAAGATGGAGTAGTAGTATTAGAAACAAAAGGTAGATTAAGAAAAGGCGATCTTATAATAAAAGTTAGTAATAATGAAATATATGATTCACTAACATTAAAATGTGAATTATATCAGTATAAAGTAAAAGACAAAGTAGAATTAATAATTATAAGAAATGGTCTAAAAAGAAAAGCTATTATAACTTTATCATAGGAGTATATATGGAAGAAAGATTAAATGAATTAGAAGAAAGAATAAAAAGATTAGAAAAAAAAGAAAGAAATAGAACTATTCTCTCAGTAATTAAAATATTATTATATATAGTACTAATAGGAGCATTATCCTTTGGAGCATATAAATTATATGAAAAAGTAATAGAGGTATATGAACCATATAAAGAAATAGTAGAAAAGTATAATGAAGCAGATAAAAGTATTAAAAGCATTACAGACTTATTTAAATAAAATCAAACTTTTATGTTTGATTTTTTTATTACTTGTGCTAATATAAATTTAGAGGGTGAAGGTATGGAAAAAATAAATACAGAGACACTATTAACTACATTATTTGATTATGGATTTGAAAAAATAGATCCAGTACTATATGCATTAGTACTAGAAAAAGCAGTATTAGATAATACTAATAAAGGAGATTTTGAATTCATTATTGATGAACCAATTTCTGATGTATTTAAATATCATGTATCTAAAATTGGCTCAGTATATAAACTAAAAGAATTAACATATGAAAAACTACACAATAGATGGTATTATTACCACTCTAATGCAAAATTATTAGAATACTTTAATAATTTGGATTTCACAGAAATAATTACTAAGAAATTAGAAGGATATGGATATAATAAAATAGATTATATCTTAGGAAAACATAAAGTAGATAATAATGTATTTTGTGAA
>JAFZPS010000047.1 GCA_017550205.1 Bacilli bacterium
ATGGCGGACACAGTAGTAGCATCTTAGATAGAATAAAAAAGGGTTATTTATTCGCCTTTGACCAAGATAGTGAAGCAATTCGGCATAGTACCGATCGTCTCTCTAAGATCGGTACTAACTTCACTATCATCAAAAGCAACTTTGTAAATATGAAAGAAGAACTAAAAAAACTTGGAATCGAAAAAGTAGATGGAATTCTATTTGATTTAGGAGTTAGTTCTCCTCAATTAGATGAAAAAGAAAGAGGTTTCTCCTTTCACGAAGATGCTCCATTGGATATGAGGATGGATAGAGAACAAAAATTAACTGCTTATGATGTAGTTAATAATTATAGTAAAGAAGAACTAGCAAGAATCTTCTTAAAATATGGAGAAGATAAATTCTCAAATAACATTGCAAAAAAGATCGTAGAGTATAGAACTACTAAGAAAATAGAAACAACTCTTGAATTAGTAGAAATAATAAAAACGGCTGTACCTATGAAATTTAGAATAGATAAACATCCTGCTCGTCAAATATTTCAAGCAATAAGAATTGAAGTAAATCATGAGTTAGATGTACTAGAACCTGCATTAAACCAAGCATTAGACTTATTAAATGTAGGTGGAAGAGTATCAGTCATCACATTTCACTCTTTAGAAGATAGAATAGTTAAAAATATTTTTAGAGAGAAATGTAGTATAGATGAAAAATTAAAAGGTCTTCCTAATATACCGGAAGAGTATCTACCAGATTTCAAATTGGTAGAAAATAAAGCGATAGTTCCAAGTGAGGAGGAACTAGAAAGAAATCCTCGCGCAAGAAGTTCAAAATTAAGAGTAATAGAAAGAGTTAAATAGGTGAGATTATGAAAAAGATGAGAAAACGTGTTAAAATATCAAAATTTGAAAGACTAATATATACATTAGCTGTATTTTTACTTGTCATAGCACCAGTATCTATCGTCTTTTCTAAAGCAACTCTTGCTAAAGTAAACTTTGATGTAGAAAAAGAAAAAAAGGAAATCGCAGTTCAAAAGAAGACTAATGAATCTATCGCAATGACAATTGATGAATTAGCATCACTTACAAAGATTCAACAAGTTGCAGAAGAACAAGGATTGAGTTATAATAATAATAATATAAAATCAGTTAGTGAAGACAACTAATACTGGGAGTGATACCTTTGAAAAATAAGAAGAGAAAAAATAATATTAAATATTCTAAGATATTTATATTTATATCTCTTCTTTTATTTTGTCTAATGATTGGAAGAGTTATAGAATTAGGTATGAGTGAAGAAATAGATGGTATCAAAATAAAAGAATTAGCATCAAATAGAACTACTCGTACAGTTATAGAAGAAGCTAAAAGAGGAGCAATCTACTCAAGCAATGGTGATGTACTTGCCCAAAACGTATCTTCATATAAACTTATAGCATATTTAGATCCAAAAAGAACAACAAATGAGAAAAGACCACAACACGTAGTAAATAAAGAAGAAACAGCTGAAAAACTAGCTCCTATTTTAGGAATGGATAAGGAAGAAATCCTAGTATATTTAAGTAAAGAAAACTTATATCAAACAGAATTTGGTACTAAAGGTAAAGGATTAAATGAACTTCAAAAGAAAGAAATAGAAGATTTAAATTTACCTGGTTTAGATTTTATAGAAAGCTTTAAAAGATATTATCCAAAGGGTAATTTTGCTTCATATGTATTAGGTTATACTAAGACAAATGATGAAGATTCTACTACAACAGGTGAAATGGGAATAGAAAAACAATATAATGATATATTAAAAGGTGAAAATGGATATACAACATATCAAAAAGATTTAAAAGGTTATAAAATAGCAAACACACCTGAGATAAAAGTAGATGCTATACAAGGAAAAGATATTTATTTAACAATAGATGAAAATATTCAATTCTTTGTAGAACAAGCTATCAATAATTCAAATAAATCATATGGATGGGAATGGTTTACTATAACTATAATGGATGCTAAGACAGGTGCTATTCTAGCAACTTCTTCATCTCCTAGTTTTGATCCTAATAAAAGAGATATTTCTAATTATATGGATTTATTTTCACAAACTGCTTATGAACCAGGTTCTACTATGAAAACATTTACTTATATGGCTGCAATGGAAAATGGTGTATATAATGGTGATGAAACTTATAAATCAGGAACATATAGGACATCAGATGGTACAGTTATAGGTGACTGGGACCGTGGAGGTTGGGGAGTTATCACTTTTGATAGAGGTTATGCAATGAGTAGTAACGTAGGAGTTATAAATATCATTGATAGACATATGAACAGTTTAATGCTTAGACAATACTTTAGACGTCTAGGATTTGGTAGAAAAACAGGTATTGAATTACCTAATGAAAGTAAAGGTAATCTAGAGTTTAAATATGAAACAGAGGTATTTAATGCAGGATTTGGTCAAGGTATAACTACTACACCAGTTCAAAACGTAAAAGCCCTTACTCCTCTTACAAATGATGGAATGCTTCTAAAACCATATATAGTATCTAAAATAGTAGATTCAGAAACAGGAGAAGTAATATTAGAGAATTCTAGAGAAGAAATAGAACGTGTAGCTTCAACTGCCACAGTTCAAAAAATTATTAGCTTAATGGACGATTGTGTAAATGGTTATGGTAATACTGGTACAGGATATCGTATTGCAGGTGGAGAACTTGTTGGAAAAACAGGAACAGCCCAAATAGCTGGTGAAAATGGAAGAGGTTATCTATCAGGTAGAGAAGATATCATTTCATCATTTTCTGGAATTTATCCTAAGAGTGATCCTCAAATAATTATATATGCTTCAGTAAAAAGACCTAGTGCTGGTAGTCAAAAACCAATTAGTAATGCTATCAAAGAAATAGTTGCAAATGCATCAAAATACTATGGAAATAGTGACACAAAACAAACAGCATTAGAAATAAATGATTATGAAGTACCAAGTTTTAAAAATAAAAAAATAACTACAGTAAAACAAACACTAGAAACAAACAAAATTAATTATGAAATAATAGGAGAAGGAGATAAAGTAATTGAACAATCACCTAATCCTAAAGAAATAATAACTACAAATGATACAGTATATCTAATAACTAATAAAGATAAAAAAATACCTAATCTAATAGGTAAATCCTCTAAAATAGCAAAAGATATATTAACAAAATTAGGAGTTAAAGTTAATTTAGATGGTGTAGGTTATGTAACAGAACAATCAGTAGCAGCAAGTACTCCAATAACAGAAAACATGGAAATAACTTTAAAATTATCCCCTAAATTTAATGTAGAATAGGAAGTGATAGTATGAATAATAGAATTAATATTAGAAATAGTATAATAGTAATACTATGTGTAACAATAATTTTTATGTCTATAGGTTTTATTATTATTTCAGTAAACTACACAAAGAATAAAAATAAGAACATTTCATACAATGTAGTATTTAATAATATAAAAAAAATATCATCAGTAAAAGGATCAAACATAGAACCAAAAGGAATAGTAAAAATAAGTGATGATTCTACAGAAATAGAAATGAGTATTACAATGAATTCAGTACATGATGAATTAGCCTATGTCACAACAATAGAAAATAAAGGAACAGTACCAATAAAAATACTAGATATAATGGAAAGCCCTGACTATAAATTAGATAGTTTTAAAAAACTAATTAATCCTATCACAGTTACTTTATCAGATATAAAAGGCAAAGTCTTAGAACCAAAAGAAACAGTAGATTTAAAGATAGTATTCTATTATAATACAGGAAAAAGCGAACCAAAGAATTTTGATTATAAAATAGGAATAATCACAAGATCAAAGTAAAGAAAACTTTGTTCTTTTTCTTTTATTGACAAATATTTTCATTTTATCTATAATCAATTTGTAAGGTGTGAAAAAATGAAAAAAACAATTAAATTAATAATATTTATATTGATAATAGCCTCTATGCTTATATATATTGGAATTTGCTTAAATAATCTAGGAAAACCTAAATATGTATTTTCAAGAGGAATAGATTTTTGTAAGAATAAAATTGATAATTATACTAAAATATCTAATGATTTAGATCTAAAAGATAAGTTTAGTATAGATGGTAATATAGAATTTGATATAGATAGTGAGTATTATAAGAAAACAACTAATCCAGAAGAAAAAAAGACATATAATATGATTAATAATCTAAATAATATGACTAATAGTTTTAAGATTCAAAAGAATCAATCTAAAAATATTGGTTATATTGAATTAAATGGATCTATTGATAAAGAAGAAATACTTAATGCAAAATACTTTATTAATGATTCAACTAAGTATTATTATGTAAAAAATACAGTAGATAACTATATAAATGATGGTAGTTGTAATTACTTTGAAAATATTAATACTGCTAATACGGAAAGAGATAATATAGAATACTTATATAATTTTGTAATTAATTCATTAAAAGATAATTTAAAAGAAGAATATTTTACTACAAAGATGGAAAATAATACTTCTATAGCTATTATTAGTATAGATAATAATAATATAAAAGATATCTTAAATGGTATATTAAAAGACTTAAAAAATGATGAAAAATCAAAGAAATTATTAAATAATATAAATAAGAATATATTAAAAACAAAAATAAGTGAAAAAGACAATTATTTAGAAAAAAATGAAAGTTATAAAATATACATCTATACTACAAAGATATTACATAAACCAATAAAATATAAAATAGAACATATTACTAAAGAAAATATTAAAACATATATATATGAAGGAAATGAAAATAAAGGTAATCTATATTATTCAGTAAATGATAAACCAGTATATAATATTGCAATTGAATTTAAGAATGATGATATAAAGTCTAAAATAAAAAATTCATCTAATGAAGTAATAGGTGAGTTTAAACTAGAAAAGAATAATTATAATACAATTATAAATTATGCGATAACTGAAAATAATGAAAAATTAGATTTAATATATTCTTCTAAATATACAAATGTTAAAGAAAATCAAAGCTATACTAATAAAAATAATTTATCATTTAAATATATAGTAAATAAAGAAATAAAACTAAGTGGAGAAATAACTGCTAATATAAAAGTAAGTAATAAATTTAGTATTTTAGTAGATACAAGTAATGCAAAATTAAAACTAAATATGACAGAAGAAGAAAAAACAGGTATAAAGAATCTATATAATAATGTAAAAGATAGATTAGAAAGATAGGTATATCATGAAGAAAAGAAAGAAAAAAGACGTAAAAGACTTATTAAAATCAGTTAAAACACTAACAGTAATATTTATATTATTATTAATATTTGTAATTTTTCTTGTAGTATTATGTGTTATAAAATATAAAGAATCAAAATCAAAAGAATTTGCAAATATGGTAATTCCAATATATGAAACAAATACAAATTATGAATTTAATATTAATGCTAAGATATTAAATGAAGTAGATGGTTATACATTTAAAATAGTTAATTATAGAAAAGATAAAATAAATGAAGAAGAAATACCATATCAAATAGAAATAAAGAATCCTACAAATTCAATAATTAAAGTAACAAAAGATGATAGTAAAAAAGATTTAATGGATAATCAAAAAGAAACAATTCTTAAAAGAAATACATTAAAAAAAGATAAAAAAGAGAATATATATTATCATATAAAAATAGTAAAATCTAACAATATAACAAGAGATGATTTAATATATATAAAAATAACAAATTAGAAGGGCTATAAATAGCCTTTTTTCTTTACAATTATATTAAGAAATGGTAAAATTAATTGTAGAAAAGAGTGGAGGGAACCTATGGACTTTGATTTAGAAAATGACAAAATAACAATAGAAAAAGAAGGTAAAGAAGTCGATTGTGATATTTTATTTACATTTGACTGTGAAGATACAAAAAAATCATATGTAGGGTATTCTGATAATACAATAGCTGCAAATGGTAGAAAAACTATATATGTATCATCATATAATCCACAAAATGAAGAAATAATATTAGAAGATATAAATGATCCAAAAGAATTAGATATGATACAAGAAGTATTAACAAAAATAGATAGTGAAGCTGCTGATGAGTAGGAGGTATTAATATGGATGAAATGGAAGGTTTAATAAGGCAATTAGAAGAATTAAAAGCCCTAAGAGATAGATTACAATCAGTAGCAGATGCAAAAGAATTAGGACCAAAATCAGCAGATATAAGAGTATATTTAAAAGATGAATTAGATATAATAAGTAAAGATTTAAAAGATATAAAAGAAAAGTCAAAAGTATCTGCTCAAGCATATGAAAAATATTCTAAAAAACTTCTAGAAGAAATAGATGAAGAACAACGTCTTGCAGAACAAACAGGTCTATTAAGTGAAGAAAGAATATACGAAGAAAGAGAAAAAAATGAACTAAAAAAATTAGAAATAAATGAAAAATCAATTGAGATAAAAAAGAATTATGATGCACAAATAAAATTTATCAAATCATTAGAAAAAAAGAAAACAGAAATAGAAAATAGAATTAAAGAATCTGAAGCTCTAGGTTTAACATACAACGAGTATAAAGAAATATATGCTACATTAAAAAGTAGAAAGATTATGCACTCAGTCCTAGAAAAAAAAGGATTAAGTGAAATAATTGAAAAGAAAGCTTCTGAAAGAACAAAAGAAGAAGAAAAAATCTTAAAAGAAACAAAAAAAGAAATATTAAAAGAGATTAGTGATTTCAGAATAGAACATAGAGGAGAGTATGATGATCACTCAGTACTTGATATTATATGTGCAATATATTCATTAGAGTCTATAAATCAAAGATATGTTAAAGTAGGAGAACCTAAAGAAGTAAAAATAACAGAACAAGAAAAACAAACTATAGAAGAAAAAGAAAAAGAAATTTTACCATATAGAATATTAAATGTTAATGAAAAAACAGTTAATAATACTAAAGAAGAACCAAAAGAAGAAGCACCAAAAGATATGGAAAATGCTATGAGTAACGAAAAAGTTGATATAAATGAACTAGGCCCTGCAGAAGAAAAAGTAACAATATTTAAAGATAATGAAACTAATGACTACTATGTAAGAAAATATACTGTAGACAGATTTAAGTTAAAATCAGCAGATTTAGGTAATGAAATAAGAATCAATGGAAGTTTATGTTATAAGATCAGTGAAAATGATGTAAACAGAATAAAAGAAAGAGCCAATAATAGTTTCTCACCATATATAGCTGATGTAAAAGAAGTAACAATAGAAAAAGAAGAAGAAATAAAACCAGAAGATACAAAAGATGAGTTAATACCAGGAACTATTATAAAAAGACCAAGAGATAGAAAACCTGATGAAACAGATGAACAATATCAAGAATTCTTAGGAAAGTATTATTCTAAAGTATTCCCAATAGAAGAAAAAGAAGATACAAAAGATGAGTTAATATCAGGAACTACTATAAAAAAACCAAGAGATAGAAAACCTGATGAAACAGATGAACAATATCAAGAATTCTTAAGAGAGTATTATTCTAAAGTCTTCCCACCAGAAGAAAAAGAAAATACAAAAGAAGAAACAACTGAGCCAGAAAAAGAAACTGAGCCAGAAAAAATAACTGAACCAGAAAAAGTAACTGAGCCAGAAAAAGAAACTGAACCAGAAAAAATAACTGAGCCAGAAAAAGTAACTGAACCAAAATCAAATGATAATACAACATCAGATGATAATAAGAAGTATAAACCAACAAATATTAAGGCAAGTAAGAAATTTAAATTAGAATTACGTGAAGGAAGCATATTATACAACATAGTTCATATAGCATCTAAAATATTCAAAGGAATTAAACGAGGAATTCGTAAGATTGTTAATGAACTAGAAGATATGTTAACACCTCCTATAGTGGTAGTACCTAAAAATCCATATGAATTAGATGAATGGAAAAAGAGTAGATAAATTAAATTTTATCTACTTTTTCTTTATAAATATAAATTATACCATTTGACTTTTTTATAAAGACAACATATAATAAATCACGAGGCGATAAATATGAATATGGACTATAATTTATATAAAATATTTTTATATTTATATGAAGAAAAAAGCATCTCAAAAACAGCAAGTAAATTATATGTGTCTCAACCAGCAATCAGTTATAGTTTAAAAGAATTAGAAACATCATTAGGATATACATTATTTAATAGAAATTCTAAAGGTATAGAACCTACTATAGAAGCAACTGAATTATATAACTATATAAAAACAGCTTTCAATATATTGAATGATGCTGAAGAACATGTTAAAAATTTAAATAATTTAAACGTTGGTAATATTAAAATAGGAGTACCATCACATATAGGAATGCTAGTATTAGTTGAATATGTTGAACAATTTAGAAAAACATACCCAAATGTTAAATTTAGTATTATATCTAAACCAATGCCAGAAATGATTGAAATGTTAGAAACTAGAAAACTAGATATTGTTATTGGAATCAATCCAATTCATAATGAAAAAAATCTAACAAAACTAAATATAAGAGATTTACATAACTGTTTTGTATATAATAAAACACTACTAACAGATATTAGAATAAGAAAAGAATCAGATTTATTAAAGTATCCATTAATACTACCAAATAAGAGTTTAATATCTAGAATTAAATTAGATAATTATATGGAAACAAAAAACATTAGATTAAGTGAATGTATAGAAGTAGATACTACTGAAATAGCCTTAGAAATGGTAAAAAAAGGTATGGGAATAGGTTATTTCATAGAAGATATAATAAAACTTAAATTAAATAAAGAAGATTATGAAGTAATCTCATTTGATGATTTACCAATAACTAATATATCTTTATTATATATAAATGAATATACTTCTATCGCAGCTAAAAAATTTATAAATACATTTAAAAAAAATTAGAAAAAGTTATTCTTTTTCTTTTTTTTTCATAGTTTTAATAGAGGTGAACTATGTTTACAAAAAGAATAGATAAAAGAATAAAAATAATATTTCTTATATGTTTAATACCATTATTACTTATAATAATAAAAGTATTCTATATTCAAATATTTGACTATAAAAGATTAAAAAAATCTGCTAATGATTTATGGAGTAGAAATCTAAATATAGAAGGAGATAGAGGAAAAATATTAGATAGAAATGGAGTAGTTCTTGCGGATAATCTTACAACTACTTCATTAGTATTAATACCTAATCAAATTATAGATAAAGAAAAAACTACAAAAGAATTATCAAAAATACTAAATGTAAGTTATGAAGAAATGAAAAAACATGTATATAAAAACACTTCAATTGAAAGAGTTCATCCAGAAGGAAGAAGATTATCATTTGAAATTGCAGATGAAATAAATAAATTAAAAATTAGAGGAGTATATCTAGTAAAAGAGTCTAAAAGATATTATCCATATAATGATTTATTATCACATACATTAGGTTATGTAGGTATAGATAATCAAGGACTATCTGGATTAGAATTACAGTATGATAATTATCTTAAAGGATCATCTGGAGCTATTAAATATTTTAGTGATGCTCATGGAAATAATTTAAATAAAACAGAAAAATATGTTGCACCAACAAAAGGAATGAATATAAATTTAACTATAGATATAAATATTCAAAAATCTTTAGAAAGAGAAATGAATAATATAGTAGATATGTTTTCTCCTGATATGGCCTTAGCTATTGTAGTAGACCCTAAAAGTGGAGAAATACTAGGAATGGCAAGTAGTCCAGATTTTGATCCAAATAACTATAAAAACTATAGTAATGAAACACTTAATAGAAATCTACCAATATGGGCATCATACGAACCAGGAAGTACATTTAAAATAGTCACAATGGCAAGTGCAGTAGAAGAACATGTCGTAGATATATTTAAAGATCATTTTTATGATACAGGTAAAGTAAATGTTGATGGAAGTATTATTAAATGTTGGAAAGCTGGAGGTCATGGTGATCAAACATACTTAGAAGTATTACAAAATTCATGTAATCCAGGTTTTGTTTCTTTAGGACAAAAAGTAGGTAAAGAAAGATTATTTAGTTATATTAATAAATTTGGATTTGGAGAAAAAACAGGTATAGATTTAAATGGAGAAGGTACTGGTATAATGTTTCCATTAGAAAGAGTAGGTAATGTAGAACTAGCAACTTCAGCTTTTGGACAAGGACCAAGTGTAACTCCCCTCCAACAAGTAATGGCGGTATCTAGTATAGTTAATGGTGGATATTTATATAAACCATATATAGTTAAATCTATTTCTGATAATACAAATACAATCATTAAAGAAAATAATAAAGTATTAAGAAGAAAAGTAATAAGTAAAGAAACATCAGCTATTATGAGAATAGCCTTAGAAAGTGTAGTAGCAAAAGGTGGAGGTAAAAAAGCATATATTGAAGGATATAGAATAGGTGGTAAAACAGGAACAGCTCAAAAACAAGAAAATGGTGTATATTTAGTAAATAATTACATTATGAGTTTCATGGCTGTAGTACCATCAAATAATCCTGAAGCAGTACTATATTTAGCTATAGATAATCCTAAAAATACTGCAATGTTATCATCTTATACCACAACACCTATTGCTAGAAGAATACTATTAGATATAATAGATTCTCTACATATAGAAAAACAACCAAATCCTTTAGAAAAAGACAAAGAATGGACTGATAAAATAACTTATGAAGTACCTAATGTAGTAGGTTTATCTTTAGAAGAAGCTAAAAAAGAATTATTTAATTTTCAAATAATAGTAGAAGGAACTGGTAATACTGTATTTACACAATCACCTAAAGCAAAAGAAAAAATAGAAGATCAAAGTAAAGTACGTATTTTCTTAAAATAATTCAACATAATATGATAAATATATGATAAAATTAGATAGGTGATACTATGGATGAAACAATAGGAGTAAAGGGCGGACATAATGATAGACGAAGGACCTTAATAATAAGTAAAAAACAAAAAGAAAAACTAAAAAAATATCAAGAAGAAAAAGAATTAAAAGAATTAGAAAAAGAAGTAAAAAGAAAACAAAAATATACTTTAATAAAAACATTACCTATAGTAATTGTAGGACAAACTATAAAATAATTAACTAAACCCAAAAAACAAAAAGAAAAATTTATAATAATAGAAGACGAAACTAAAATAAAAGAAACACCTGAAACTAAAAAAGTAATCATAGTATTAAAAGATGGAACAAAACAAATAATAGAAGTACCAATAACATTAGAAATAGAAGAAATAAAAGAAGAAAAACAAGAAGAAAAACCAATTAAAAGTATAAAAGAAATTCTTCCACCTAAAAAAGAAAAAGAACCTGTTAAAGAAGAAAAACAAGAATTTATTCCAGTACCAGAAACAAAACAAAATAGTTCTATACAATATGAAGATTTAACTGAAAGACAAAGAAATAAACTACAAAAACTACAAGCTAGAAAAATAATAGATATATATGAAAAACAATTAAAAAATATTAGATATGAATTAAGAAATCTAATTATTGAATATAATACTTTAATAGCTGAAGAAGATAAAATAATTCAATCAAAAGAAGAAGAAAAAATACTTGATAAATTAAATGAAATAATTAAGAAGATTGAAGAATTAAAAGAAAAAATAAGAATAGATAATTTAGATAAATATGATGATAATTATATATATACATTAGTAGAAGATTATTTAAGAGAATTTAAAGATAAAAAAATTATAAAAGAAATAAAAGATTCACCTTTATATATACTTATTTCAAATAAATTAGATGAATTTGATAAGAAAAAAGAAATATTTAAAGATGAAGTAGAAGAGAAAAAAGAAGAATTAAAAGAAAAAGAAGCTGATTTAGATAAATTAAAAGAAAAATATCAAAGAATAGATAAAATAAAAAATCAATTAAATGATTTTGCAAGAGAACAAGAATTATTATTAAAAGAAATACAAGATAAAATAGATAAAGCAGTAACAATAAAAGAAAGAGTAGAAGTTCAAGTAGAAGGTATGAATATACATACTAGAATGTTACTTAGAAGATTATCATTAATGATGCTTATACCTGGTAGAAGAGGTGCTAAAGCTCTTTCACTTATGTATGCAATATACGCTAATATGGCACGTTATATGGTAAATCCTAAAACAGTAACAAAGAAATATAGAGATGTTATAGTATATGATTATTCAAAAGATATAGAAAAAAGTATCAATAGTATTGAAGATATTACTAATGATTTATCTAAAGCTAATAAAGATATAGATAAACTAATTACTAAAATAAAAGAAGATTTTAGTGAATATATAGGTGTTAATAAAGATTGTGATGAATTATTAAGTAATTTAGAAAAAGTAAAATCTAATTTTAAAGAAAAAGAATATGAATTAGAACAAATAAAACTAAAACAAGAAAAAGAATTAGAAAGAAATAATGCTAAAATGCTTAAAAAAGGAACATATCCAATGTAAATTATATGTAAAAGTATTTTAAATTGTCATATTATCTATTTAATTATGATATAATGTTTCAAGAGACGAGGAGTGATTTAATGTTACTACTTACTAAAGCAATATTTGCTATTATGGTGGGTTTCTTAGTATCTGCAGCATTAGGTTTAATGCTAATACCGATACTTAAAAAACTACGTGTAGGGCAAAAAATATCAATATTTGTTGGAGAAGCCCATAGAAAAAAAGAAGGAACACCAACAATGGGAGGATTAATATTTATACTTCCTACAATTGCTGCTACATTAGGTTTAATACTAACAGGTAAAATAAGTTATACATCCAATTTAGGAATAGTTTTACTAGTATTTATAGGATATGCTTGTATAGGATTCTTAGATGATTTTCTATCTATTAGAAAAGGTAATAATGAAGGATTAACAGCATATCAAAAATTATTTATGCAAGTATTAATTGCAATAGGATTCTTCTATATATATATGAGAAGTGGAGGACAAACTTCATGGGTTGTAGGTACACTTAATATTGATATAGAATTTGGTTGGTTATATGGATTAGTAATACTATTTATTTTAGTAGGAGGAAGTAATGCCGTTAATCTAACAGATGGACTTGATGGTTTAGCAGGAGGTTTATCGGCTATAGCCTTTATAGCCTTTGCACTTATATCTTTATCTGTAGGATTTGAAGATATAGGAATATTTAGTTTAATACTAGTAGGATCATTAGTAGGATTCTTAATATTTAATACACATCCAGCTAAAGTAATAATGGGTGATACCGGAAGTTTAGCATTAGGTGCAGTAATGGGTGCAATCGCAATACTTACTCATAGAGAATTAACTCTATTAGTTGTAGCTGGTGTATTTGTTGTTGAAACACTAACAGTTATACTTCAAACATTCTGGGTAATGGTATTTAAAAGAAAACTATTCTTAATGACACCAATCCATCATCATTTTGAAAAACTAGGATGGCAAGAAACAGATATAGTTAAATTATTCTGGGTAGTAGGATTAATTCTATCTATGGCAGGAATTATATTTGGAGTATGGGTATAAATACTTGTAAAAAGAATATATTTATATTAGAATAAACATTGAGGAGTGATATTATGTTACAAGATATATTATTAGTAGTTGTAGGATTATTAATTGGTGCAGTAATAGGATTCTTTTTAGCTAGATTATTCATGAAGAATTATCTAAAGAAAAATCCCCCAATTAATGAAGATATGATTAAAGCATTAATGAGTCAAATGGGAAGAAAACCAAATCAAAAACAAATTAATCAAATGATGAAATCAATGGAGAAATATCAATAGATATTTCTTTTTTATGTTATAATAAGTATGGTGATAATATGAATGAAACTAATTATGCTCGAATACTAATAACACGTTCTATAGCAATTATTATCTATGTATTATTTAGTATTAATTTTATAACATCAAGTATAATGATGTTTATAAATGGTAAACCTAAATTAGTAAGATTACTATTAATTATACTTATAATCTTCTTTATATTTAAACAATTAATTAAATCAATAAAAGAAATTATTTCCGTAATAAAAGAAATAAAAGAAAAAAAGAAATTTAATTTATATCTTAGAAATCTAGGCCAAGCATTTATGGGTTTATCTTTCATAACTTTTATTTTTGGAATATTATTTAGACTTTTAAAAAATAATAATGAAATTATTATTAAAATATTTTTATTTGGAATGGTAATAAGTATAGTACTTATTACTATTGATAAAATATTAGTAATATTAGAAATAAACAATGCTGTACTAGAAATAGATAAAAGTGATGAATAAACTTGAGAAATATTAAAAAATGATTTAAACTATAAGACATTTAATGGATGTGATATTATGAAAGATTTTAAAGAAAAATTATCTTTAGTTCCTACTAAACCAGGTAGTTACCAAATGAAGAATAAAGATGGTGTAATTATCTATGTAGGTAAAGCCAAAAATCTTCAAAAAAGATTAAGAAGTTATTTCACAAGAACAGTAACAGGAAAAACTAGACTTTTAGTAGAAGATATAGATGATTTTGAATATATTGTAACTGACTCAGAACTTGAAAGTTTAATACTAGAAATAACTTTAATTAAAAAATATGATCCTAAGTATAATATTTTATTAAGAGATGATAAATCATATCCATACATAGAATTAACTAATGATAAATATCCTACATTAAAAGTAGTAAGAAATGTTAAAAGAAAGAAAAATAAAAATTACTTATATGGACCATATCCTAATGTAAGTGCTGCTAGAAACATAGTTAATATGATTAATAGAGTATACCCATTAAGAAAATGTGATCCTATAAAAAAAGACTTATGTCTTTACTATCATATAAATGAATGTTTAGGTTATTGTAAAAAAGAAATAGATCCTAGTACTATAGAATCTATGAAAAAAGAAATTATTACTTTCTTAAAAGGAGATGCATCTTTAATTACTAAAAAGATTAAAGATGAAATGGATAAAGCATCTAATAATATGAATTATGAAAAAGCATTAGAATTAAAAAAGATGTTAGATGATATTAATATAATTCTAAATAAACAAAAAATAGATCTTAATAATAATTATAATTTTGATTTAGTAAATTACTATACTGATAATAATTATTTAAGTATAGAAATATTCTTCATAAGAAATGGATTATTATTTGGTAGACACAATGAAATAATTAATTCTTTAGAAGATTCATCTAATGAAGTATTAGAGTATTTAATTAAGTTCTATGAGAAATCTCTATTACCTCATGAATTATTAGTACCAAACTCTTTAGATAAAGAATTATTAAGTAATTATTTTAATATTAAAGTAACAACTCCTGAAAGAGGTAAATTAAAAAGTCTATTAGATTTATGTTTATCTAATGCTAAAGAACAAATGGAATTAAAAGAAGAAACTCTAAAGAAAGATGATGATGAAAGATTAAAATCTTTAGAAGAATTAAAAAATCTTTTAGGATTAAAAGAACTACATAGAATGGAGTCTTTTGATAACTCTCATTTATTTGGTACTTTCTATGTAGGAGGTATGGTTGTATTTGATGATTTTCTTCCTAATAAAGATTTATATAGGAAATATAAAATATCTACTTCAGTTAAAGATGATTTAAGTGCTATGAAAGAAGTAATCTATAGAAGATATTTTAAAACTATAATGAACGAATCATATAAACCAGATTTAATTGTAATGGATGGGGGAAAACTTCAGATAGCAGCTTGTAAAGAAGTATTAGATTCTATTAATTTATATATACCAGTAATAGGATTAGTAAAAGATAAAAAACATAGAACTAGTTATATTATTAATGAAAATTATGATATACTAGAAGTAGATAAAGATTCAAGAGTATTCTTATTCTTAACTAGGATACAAGAAGAAGTACATAGATATGCAATTACATATCATAGAAATATTAAATCTAAAGGAGCATTATCTAGTGTATTAGATGTAGTGCCAGGAATAGGTGAAGTAAGAAAAAAAGAAATATTAAAAGAATTTGGATCTTTAAAGAAAATGAAAAATGCTACTCTTGATGAATTAGCTAAAATAGTAGGTAAAGATGTAGCAAAGAATTTATATGAATATTTGAAAGAGGTATAGTATGAATAATAAAGGATTTTCATTAGTAGAATTATTAGCTGCTGTATTAATACTTGGTATTATTACTATGTTAAGTGTAATGGCATATACAAAATATCTTAGTTCAACAAGATTAAAAGCTTATGATACAATGGCAGAATCAGCTGCTAATGCTGCTGCACAATATTCAATGGAACACATTGGAGTAGAAACAGTAACATTTGCTGAATTAGTAGAAGGTCAATATTTAGAATATACGTTAGACCCAGCTTCAAAAACAAAAAAATGTAGTGGACAAGTAGATATAACACATAAAGAAAACTATGAAGGAATAGATACAGAAGAATATGATGTTTTAGTATGTTGTGCTACATATAATTATAAATATCATTTCCCAGGAGGAAAGAAGATACAATATACATGTCCATAGAATAGGTGATTATATGAGTAAAATAAAAGTAATGGATGAAGTTCTAGCTAATAAGATAGCTGCAGGAGAAGTAGTAGAAAAAACTATGAATGTAGTAAAAGAATTAGTAGAAAACTCCATTGATGCAAATTCAGATGAAATAACTATTAAATTAGTAGATTCAGGTGTAAAAGAAATAGAAGTAAGTGATAATGGTATAGGAATGGATCCTGAAGATGCTAAATTAGCATTCTCAAGACACGCTACTTCTAAATTAAAAAGTTTAGATGATTTATTCTATATTGAGTCTTTAGGTTTTAGAGGTGAAGCATTACCTTCAATAGCCTCTGTATCCAATGTAAGACTTAAAACTAGTAATGGTTCTATTGGTACTTTAATAACTATTAATGGAGGAAAAGATCTAAAAGAAGAAAGATGTGATATTCAAAAAGGTACAACAATAACTGTATCTGATTTATTTTATAATACTCCAGTAAGATTAAAGTATTTAAAAAATCTATATACAGAATTAGCTTATATAGTAGAGTATATTAATAAGATGGCTCTAAGTTATCCTAATATTAAATTTACTTTAATTAATAATGATAAAGTATTATTAAGTACTGATGGATCTGGAGATTTATTAAAGGTAATATATGAAATATATGGAGTAGATATTACTAAGAAAATGATTCCAGTAGATGGAGAAAATGATGATTACTATGTTCATGGATATATTTCTTATCCAGAAGTAACTAAAGCTAATAGAAACTCTATTACTACCTTAGTAAATGGAAGAGTAATTAAAAATAATGAATTGAATAAAACAATAGTAGACTGCTATCATACTTATATACACAAAGATAGATATCCAGTAATTATCTTAAATATAGATGTAGATCCAATACTAATAGATATTAATATACATCCAACTAAAATGGATATTAAATTCTCTAAAATGGATACTTTAAAAGAATTAGTAGAAAAGTTAATAACTGAAAAATTAGAAAATATTAATCTAATCCCAGAAGTATCAGTAAGAGATAGTTATTCAGTAAGTGAAGTATCTAGACAAATTCATAAAACTGTAGAAGAAACTCCACAAGAAGATACTCCTAAGTATGAAGAAATAAAATTAGATTTTGAAGTTCAAGAAGAAAAGAAAGAATATGAAGAATCTATAAAAGAAGAACTACCATTTGAAGTAGAAAAAGAACCTAGGGTAAAGAAAATGTATCCAATAGGTGTAGTTATGAAGACTTATATAGTAGCTGAAAATGAAGATGGTATGTACTTAATAGACCAACATGCTGCTGCAGAGAGAATCAACTTTGAAAAGATAATGAAACAAATGAAAGAAAAACCTATAATTATAGATTTATTAGTACCTATAAGAATAGAGTTAAGAAAAGATGAATTTATTCTAGCTAAAGAAAGATTTAACTTGCTAGAAGAATATGGTTTTTCAATTGATGAGTTTGGAGAAAATACACTTCTAGTTAGATCTCATCCTAACTGGATACCTGAAGATAGAAGTGAAGATATAATTAGAAAGCTTATAGATATAATTATAGATAAAGGTAAATTTGATTTTGATCAGTTTATCTGGAGAATAGCCGCAACTACTGCTTGTCGTATGTCAGTAATGGCAGGAGACTATATTTCTAAAGAAGAAATGGAATGGATTCTAGAAAACATTAGATACTGTGAAAATCCATTTACTTGTCCTCATGGAAGACCATCTATAATTACATATACTAAGTATGAATTAGAAAAACTATTTAAACGTCAATTAGACTAAACTTGCTTTTTAAAAGTACTAATTCATATTAAATTAAATAATTTGCTTAAGAGAATTTGATTAATTCAAATTCTTTTTATTTTGAAATTTTAAAATTACTGATTTGCATAGATATTTTATTTATATTATATTGATACCTCAAAGGAGGTATTATGGAAGAAAATAAAATATTTGAAAGTATAAAACACATCGATGAAGAAGGAAAGGAGTATTGGTTGGCAAGAGAAATTTCAAAAGTCTTAGAGTATAGGGATTGGAGAAATTTTTTGAAAGTTTTAAAAAAAGCAAAAGTGGCATGTAAAAACTCAGGTTTGAATACTGCTGAACAACTTGTTGAAGTCAACAAGTTGTCAAAAAGAAATAATGATGCAGTTGTGAATCTACAAGATTTTAAACTAACTAGATATATATGTTATTTAATTGCTCAAGAAGCTGATTCTAGGAAGAAAGTAATAGCACTTGCTAAAACATATTTTGCTATTCAAACAAGGAAACAAGAATTATTAGAAAGAGATTATAATAGTCTAACTGAAAATGAAAAAAGAATCTATCAAAGGAGCCTTACTAAAAAACATAATAAAAGTCTAAATGAAACAGTTAAAAACATAGGAGTAAAAAACTTTGATAAATTTCACAATTCTGGATATAAAGGTCTATATAATGGAGAAACAGCTGATGACATAGCTAAAAGAAAGAAACTAAGATATAGAGAAGATATCTTAGATAATATGAGTAGTGTAGAATTAGTAGATAATCTATTTAGAATAGTTCAGACTGACGAAAGACTAAAAAATGAAAAAGAAATAGGTGAAAGAAAGGCTAATAATATTCACTATGATATTGGAAAAAATATTAGAGAAGCAATTATTAAAAGTGGAGGAACTGTTCCTGAAAAACTAGAAACTCCTGATAAATCATTAAAAGAATTAGAAAAAGATAAGAAAAGTATGCTATAATATGTCCGAGGGGATAATATGGAAGATATTATTGTAATAGTAGGTCCAACAGGTGTTGGTAAAACTAAAATGAGTATTGAACTTGCTAAAAAACTAGATGCAGAGATTATTAATGGTGATTCTGTAGCTATTTATAAAAATCTAAATATAGGTAGTGCTAAACCTACAGTAGAAGAAAGAGAAAATATTCCTCATCATTTAATAGATATAAAAGAAGTAGATGAAGACTATTCAGTATATGATTACCAAATAGATTGTAGAAAAGCAATTGATGATATTATGAGTCGTGGTAAAAGAGTAATCATAGTAGGTGGAACTGGCCTATATATAAAAGCAGCTTTATATGATTATAACTTTACTAAAGGTACTACTAATAAACAATATACTGATTTAACTAATGAAGAAATATTAGATAAGATTAGTAAATATGATTTATATCTATCTAGTACATTAGAATTAAATAATAGAAAAAGATTAGTAAGAGTACTTAATAAATTAGAAAATAAAGAAGTATTTACTAATAATAAAGATAAATTATTATATCCAGTAAAAGTAATAGGATTAACTACTGATAGAGATTATTTATATGAAAGAATTAATAATAGAGTAGATATTATGATTAATAATGGATTATTAGATGAAATTAATTCTTTAAAAGAAAAATATCCTAATTCTAGGATACTTAATAGTGGAATAGGGTATAAAGAATTCTCTGATTACTTATTTAATTCTAAAGACTTAGATAGTGTTATAGAAAGTATTAAACAAGATTCTCGTAGATTTGCTAAAAGACAGTATACTTTCTTTAATCATCAATTTGATACTAAATGGATTAATGTAGATTTCGACAACTTTAATAATACAATAGAAGAAGTATTAGATTATATAAAAAAATAAGAAGCTATTAACTAGCTTCTTTTAATTCTATAAAAGCATTCTCATCAAAATTATGTTGAGTTTTTTCACTATCTAATAGTTCCTTAGTACTAATCAACATATAATTATGATTTAATCTATCACTACCATCACTCATAACAGGATCATCCCAAGTTAAATCTATATGATACCATTTATTATTTATTTCTACAGCATTCCATACATGTTGATAAGAAGACACTCTAAAGTTATTTAAACCCATCTTCTCTAAGAATAATTGCATTAAATCAGTATAACCACCACATATAGCATAACCTTCAAATAAAGGACCATATGCTATATCAGATTTATATTCAATAACTCCATTATCACTTCTATTAGCATCATATTTAGTATTATTAATAATATAATCATGGAATGTTTTAATATTTTCTTCATAAGATAAATCACTATTATATAATTCTTTATATAATTCATCTACTTTTTTATTTATCTTATTAATATCACTCTTATTATAAGGTCTAATAATATATATAGTAACTTTACCTAAATTATCAAATTCTGTTTCTATATGAGAAAACTGATTATATGGATGAACATAATTATTAATATTAGATAATAATGTTTGATTATTAGCAATAGTTTCAACATCATCTATACAACCATCATATTCATTCTTAGGACAATAAAATGTATAAGTATCTTTTCCAGAATTAATAACTGTATAAAATACATTTAATAAATCTTGATAACTACTAGGTACTTTATCAGATATATTCTGTACAAAAGAAAAATCTTCATCTCTATAATACTCATTTACATTAGTAATATTAATCTTAGAATTATTAGAAGAAAAATATGTATTATATATAGTAATAATACTATCTTTTCTAACTATAATAACTCCAATAAGTATCATAATTAAACCAAATGTAAATACCAATTTTGCTATATTTTTCATATTATCTATCCTCATACTAATTGTATTATAAATAGATATTAAAGTAAATAAAAAAACCAATTAATTTAATTGATTTTTTATTTCATTTCATTCTTCATTTTAGTTAATCTTGATTTTAATCTAGCAGCTTTATTTTTATGAATTTTTCCACTAGTCATAGCTTTATCAATTCTTTGAGTAGCTATATTTAAATTGTTACTAGCAGCTTCTTTATTTCCAGCTTTAACTTCTTTCTCGAATTTTTTAATTGCAGTCTTCATACTAGCAGTAATTAATATATTAACATCTGCTTTTTTAGCATTAGAACGCATACGTTTTTTAGCACTTTTAATATTTGGCATAATCTCACCTCACTTTTGTAAACAAGTTAATTCTATCAAAAAATTAACAAAAATGCAAACATTTTATATAAAAAAACATATTTCTACAAATTATCTTATTATTTAGAATTATATTAATCATGGTGATTATATGAAAAAAAAGATTAAATTAAAAAAAATATTTACCTTTTCAATGATTACTCTAGGCATATTTTTAAGTTTCAAACAAATATCTTCCTCTAATTTAAAAATAAGTAATAAAGAATTTACTAAGTTAATAATTGATAATACTTATACATATAATCCTAATATCATATCTCAAGCAATCAATTATGTAGTAGAGAAAAATGATCCTATTAAATTAATGAATAATGAATATACTAAATACTTAAGTAATAATACTGAACAAATTATAAATGAAGAAACTCTTCCATTAATATATTTATATAATTCACACCAATCTGAAGAGTATAAATCTAGTAATTATATAGAATTCTCTATAAATCCTACTGTTATTATGAATAATTATATATTAGAAGATATATTTAATAAAAATGGATATAAAACTATAGTAGAAGAAAAATCTATAAAAGATATATTAAATAATAATAATTGGAATTATAACTATAGCTATAAAGCAAGTAGAATCCTCTTAGAAGAAAGCATTATAAAGTATCCATCTCTAAAATACTTTATAGATATACATAGAGATAGTCTATCTCATGATAAAACAACTATTACTATAAATAATAAAGATTATGCTAAAGTAATATTTCTTATAGGATTAGAAAATCCTAAATACCAAGAAAACTTATCTTTTACAGAAAGAATAAATAGTAAAATGAATGAATTATATCCGGGATTAAGTAAAGGTATATATAAAAAAGGAGGTCCTGGAGTAAATGGAGTATATAATCAAGATTTTTCTAAATATACAATACTAATAGAAATAGGAGGTTATGAAAATACTACTAATGAAGTATTAAATACTAGTATTGCTTTTTCAAAATGTTTTATGGAGGTTATTAATGAATAAAATAATTAAAATAATACTAATCATAATAACCATATTCTTCCTATCATTATATTTTAGTAATTATAATAATACTTACTATCAAAATAAAACTTATCTAACAGAAGAAGCTATTAAGAAATATGAAAAAGACTTAAAAGAAAATAAAATTATAACTTCAAAAAACTATATACCTAAAGAAAAGAATTATAATAATAAAGCATCTAGTATAGGATTAAAATCTTCTAATTTAATAGAAAAAATAATAAATATAAGTCTTAAATATCTATCTAAATACCTAGAATAACTTGAAAAAATAAGCATTTTGTGGTATAATACTGAGCATATTTATGGAGGGGGTTATTTACATGGAAAATGTTGATGGACAAAAGAAGAAAAGATGGGCTACAGTAAATATATCTATTGATAAATTAATAGATGTATGTAGTAACGGTAGAAAAACTAAAGAACAGTTATTAAAAGACTTTAACATTATTAACGATAAGAATGTACATGAAGTATTTCGTTGGCGTAAGTTTAATGATGGTTTTATTGACAAAATAACTTGTTATACTGATGATGAAAGATTTATTGGGGATATGTGTCCATCTTATAGAGAGTTCTTAGAGAAAATATTTACTGCTTTAAATGTTAATCCTAAGCTAAGATATTTATTAGGTAAAGATGATCAAGAATTAGAAAATGTATTAAAGGCTAGAATTGATATGATACTTAATCTAGCAGATGAAGCTATGCTTAGTAGGGAATTTCCTGTATTATATAGAGATTTACAAGATGGTAGAATTGCTAGACACGATATAGATAAAAGAAAAGAAGAATTAGAGAATAATACAGTTATAACTCCAATAGAAAGACAAAAACAAAAAGAAAAATTAATTAAAGAAGGAAAACATCTACATAGATGTGCTTTATCTCCAGCATTTGTTTCTCAAGATAAGAATCATAGTTTTATTCATTTACAAAAGGAGTTATATACAAGATTTGTAGAAAGAAGAAAACAATATAAAAAACTTATAGAAAAAAATAATTATAATAAGTATATTGCTAAAAACTTTGATATCGATAAGATAGCTTTATATGTTGTATATGGATATTTAAATATTATAGATAATATAGACGATAGAGAAAAACAATTAAAGTATTATAATTTAGTAGAATTATATTTAAATAATCCAGCTGTAAAAAAAGATGTAGGAATCTTCGTAGATGGTATAGATATTACTTATGATCTTATTTATAATAGAGCTCAAGGTATTGCTAAAAAATTAAATAGAGTAGATATTAAAGTAGAGTGGGAATTACTTCCAGTAGGTACTGGATATAAAATGTCTCTAGATAAAGATACTACTAAAAGAACAATAAAAACTACAGATGAAGAATTAAAAGCACTTAAGAAAAGAGAAAGAAATCTAGAAGTTGGTAGAGAACAAACTAAATTCTTTATGAATACAAATTATATTGCTAAAGCTATAGGATTAAAGAAATTTAAAGGATACTTTGCTTATATATACCCAAATGGTATAGTAATTCTAGAAAAAGACTTTAGAGAAAAATATCCAAGTACAGCTGAAGGTGCTATATATATAATGTATGCTAGAGACTTTGAATTATTAAGTGGTATTGGTAAAACAGATTTAATATATAACCCATTATTAATAGCTCATAATTACCATAATGGTGATTGGATATCTAAAATAAAAGAACATATCAACAAAGAAGGAACAGAAGAAGAAAAAGAAGAAGTAAAAAAACTAATCAAAAGAATGCAAAAATAAAAAGGACTAAGTCCTTTTTTTATTGATATAATTCTTTTTTTATAGATTCAAGATTATCTTTCATAATTGAAATATAATCATCTTTTTCACTACGTTCTTGATCACTAATATTATCTAGTTTATGAAGTTCACTAGTTTTAATAGAAGGATAACTATTCATAAGAGCTTTAGCATTTTCAGGAAGTTCTTCTCCCTTAAATACAAATATATAACTTACAGCACCAGCATCCATTAGATTTTCAGCATCACTTAAAGTCTTTTGACTAGCATCATCATCTATACATATAACATCAAGACCAAATTTTTCTAAATAATTTAAAGCACTGTCTGCTACTATAATAGTTCTATTATTTGTTGATTCAAAAGCTAATCTATATTCGGCATCTAATTCTGATAAATTAATCTTTAATTCATCATATGCATCATCAACATCTTTCTTTAAATAAGCACTAGAAGCATACTCTGATAAACTACGTCTAACATTTTGACTCATCATTAATAATGAACTAGGATTTAACCATAACTCTTCAGGTGAGTATTCAGTTTCTAATACATATGCTGTATCAATTATTTTTAAATCAGGATTAATAGCAAGTAATTCTAAAGCAAGGCGTCTTTCCTTTTCAATCAATCCATTATATACAAATAAATCTTTATGAGCATATTCATTCTTTTGTTTCTTACTTATCTTATAATTATCTATTAATATTCCATCAGGATATATTGAAGTAATAGTAGAATGCTTTCCATATAAAGTTCTAACTATATATTCATTAGCATAATTAGTAACAATAATTTCAATCTCATCCATAGAGTCATTTGCACAACCACTAACTAAGAATGGAATAATTAATATAAGTAATAAAAATAATATTTTCTTTTTCATTTTTTCTTCTCCTTTTTATTTTTTTTAGGTACAGGATCATATATATTCTTACTTAAAGGATTACATCTTATAATTCTTTTAATCCCCATATAAGTACCTTTAATAGACCCATACTCTTTAATTGCTTCTTTAGTATACTCTGAACAAGTAGGAATAAATCTACATTGTTTATGTGATGCAAATGGAATTTTTTGATATAAATTGATAAGTGAAATAAGTATCCATTTCATATTATCACCAAATTAATTTTACTATTATTTAACTTTTTTTTCAAGACTATGTTATAATGAAATAGGTGATTATATGGAAGAATTATTTAATAAGTTAAACATTACTCCTAAGAATATTGATTTATATAAAGCAGCATTCTCTCATAGTTCATATGTTAATGAACATAAAGTAAAGAATGACTATGAAAGATTAGAGTTTGTAGGAGATGCAGTATTAGACTTAGTAGTAGCAGATTATTTATATAATAAATATAAAGAAACTGAAGGAGAAATGACTAAAGTAAGAGCTAGTTATGTATGTGAAAATGCTAATTATGAATATGCTGAAGGATTAAATCTAGAAAATTATATTTTAGTAGGTAATGGAGAAAAAGAATCTGGAATAAAAAAATCAGTAGTAGCAGATATATTTGAAGCACTTATGGGAGCTATTTATATAGATTTAGGTTATGCTACTGCAAGAAATACTATATTAAGAATTATTGTTCCATATATAGAAGATCCTAATGTAAATTTCTTTAGTGATTATAAATCAAGTTTACAAGAAATGGTACAAACAGATCAAAAATCTTTAGAGTATAATTTAATAAATGAAGAAGGCCCTGCTCATGATAAAAGATTTACTGTAGAAGTAAAAATAGATAATATAGTTTATGGAATAGGAATTGGTACAACAAAGAAAGAAGCAGAACAAGAAGCAGCAAAGAAAGCATTAGAAAAAATGGCTAAATAAAGACTTAGTCTTTTTTTTTATTAATAAATATGTTATAATTATATTGCTGTTTATCTGTAATATTTAGAAAGGAGAAAATATGAGTAAAATTAAAATATTCGCTTTAGGCGGATTAAATGAAAATGGAAAGAATATGTATGTTGTCGATGTAGACAATGACATATTTATATTTGATGCCGGGTTAAAATATGATAATGATATTAATTTAGGAATTGATTATATAATTCCGAATTTTAATTATCTAATAGAAAATAAAAAGAATATTAAAGGTATATTTTTAACACATGGACATGAAGGTAATATGGGAGCAGTTCCAGATATTTTGGAAAAAGTTCCTGAAATACCAGTATATGGTACTAAATTAACACTAGAAATAGTTAAAAGAGATATGACAGAGGAATCTATTAAGAAAACACACTTAATAGAAATAAAACCTCATGTAAAACAAGCATTTGGTAAGAATGCAATATTTCCAATATCTGTAACACATTCTATACCTGATTCAGTATGTTATGTGTTATACACTGAAGATGGTGCAATTGTTTATACTGGAGACTTTACATTTGATTCTACAATGACAGGAGCTTATAAAACGGATATAGGTAAATTAGCTTATGTAGGTAAACAAGGTGTTTTATGTTTAATGGCTGAATCATTCTATGCAGATCATCCAGGTCATACTTCACCTAATAATAGATGTGAAGCGTTTATAAGAGAAGTATTAAATAAAAGTAAAAACAGAATTATAGCTACTGTTACAACAGCACATTTCTATAGAATACAAGAAATATTTAATGAAGTATCCACTACACATAGAAAAATCGTTATTATGGGTAAACAACTACAAGAATTAATAAATAAAGGTATAGATGAAGGATACTTAAAAATAAATAAAGAAAAAATAGGAACACTTGCTGATTTAGAAAGTGATAATGTAATAGTATTAATCTCAGATGAAAAAGAAAAACCATTTGCTAATCTAGAAAGAATTATTAAAGGTTTTGACAAGTTTATTAGTATTAAAGATACAGATACCGTATTTATAACTGAACCAAGTTATCCAGGTATTGAAAAAAGATTAGCCTTATTAATGGATGAAATAGCTATGTTAGGAGCAGATGCAGTATGCCTATCTCAAAAGAAGCATTTACTACATCATGCATCACAAGAAGATTTAATGCTTCTAATAGACTTGATGCAACCTAAATACTATTTCCCAGTAAAAGGTGAATATAGAAATCAATATGTTAATGGAGAAATAGCTGAGTCTGTTGGTATTCCTAAAGAAAACATCATCTTAAAATTAAATGGTGATGTATTTGAAATGGATAATGGAGAACAAGTAGAAACATTTGAGCACATTGATGTAGACCAAATATTAATAGACGGTAATAATAGTGGAGATATTGGTGATTTAGTATTAAAAGATAGAGAAATGTTAGCTTCATCAGGAATAGTTATTATTAGCTGTACTCTAGATAAAGAAACTAAAAAAATACTAGGAGGTCCTGAAATACTAACTAGAGGATTTATCTATGTAAAAGAAAGCCAAGACCTATTAGAAGAAACTAAAAGAATTGCTCGTGAAGTAATTGAAAATAATATTGAAGAGAATCAAAAAAGAATAGATTATGCAAAGATAAAAAATGATGTTAGAGAAGTATTAGGTAAATTCTTCTATCAAGAAACAGAAGCTAAACCAATGGTTATCACAGTAATTCAAGAAGTATAGGAATATACTTCTTTATATGTACTCGTAGCTCAGTAGGATAGAGCAGCCGCCTCCTAAGCGACAGGTCATGAGTTCAATTCTCATCGGGTACACCATATAAGAATAAAAGATATGCGAGAGCATATCTTTATTGACTTTTTTATCAAAAAATGTTATAATATATGCCATCCAAAGGGGGATAATATGAATAAAGTAAATAAAATTTATACAAAATTAACTAATTATGTTTTAAAAAGAAAAGAACAAAATCCAGAACCACAACCAGAAAAAAAAGATGATTTTGAAAAATTAAATCTTTCACAACTATGTGATCAAGTAGAAATTAGCAGACAAAAAAGAAAAGAATTGTATAAAAAGGCAAAAGAAGAAGAAATTAATAAATGTACAGAAGAATTAGCTAGATTGTTCTACGAAAATATTAGAGAACTTTTAAAAGAAGAAATTATTGGAGATTATTCCAACAACATCAAAGGATTCGGAAAATATGGAACTCCTAGCAAAGTGAGTCGTTACTTAGATGATGAAAAATTTAAAATTGTTTATGATTTTTCTGATAGTTATAATCCTGAAGATGTGAGAAAAACTATACAGCGTTTAAGTCCAATAAACAATAATTATATACCTCATTATCCGAGATATTTTGCTTATGGGCATAGTCAAGATATTTCTTGGGAGTATTTAGAGAGAATACTAGAAAAATTAAATATTAAAATTAGTCGTGAATATGAAAAGAAAAGTGAAACAAATTATGCAGGTAAGGAAATAGAAAGAGTCACTGACATAATAACTGTTATATTCATAAGACAAAAGGATAAAGATAAAACACCAGTAGAAGTTACTGGACCACAAAAAATAAAAATAGCAAAATAACCTTTGCTATTTTTTTTGATTATAATTATAAAAGATTTAAAATAAATATAAATGTATTAGTATAAAAATAAGAACTTGAATAAAGTTCTTTTTTTCTTAAAAATTAGAGATAAATAATATAGTTATATGTTATAATATACTTGTATTTTTAGCCTTGATTTAGGAGTGGTAATATGAATAAAGACGAAATAACATTTTTAATAAACAAAAGTACAATTATTCATAATTATAATAATTATAGTAAAACAGGTAATGTATATTATCCATTAAAAACAAATACTAATAAAATTGTATTAAAAACATTAATAGAAAATTTTAAAAATAATGATGGTTTTTTAATTAGTAATTTAGATCATTTTAATATTTTAAATTTATTAAATGTACCTAGTGAAAAGATGTGTTATATAAATGTATTATCAAGTGATGATACTATTAAATATTTATATGATAAAGGTGTTAGATTTTTTGTATTTGATAATAATAAATCTTTAAAAGAATTTATGGAATATGCAAATTTAACTGAATGTAGAATAGCTCTTAGATTAAACACAATGGAAGTATTCAATGATACATTAATGCATTTAGGTGCTAGTACTATAGAATGTAAAGAAATGCTAGATGAATTAAATAATAAATGTAAGAGTATAGGTATAAGTTTCTATCTACAAACTAAAGTAAAGAATGAGAAAGACTCTTTAGAAAGAATGTTAAATCATATACAAGAAAGTTTTAAAGACTATAATATAGATTTTTTAAGTTTAGCAGGATTAAAAAAATATGAAGAGATTAATACTAAAAGTATAGATGAAACTAAAAATATAATGCATTTAAAAGAAATAATTCTTGAACCAGGTAAATACTTAGTTGGAGATTCTATAGATATAATAACTAAAGTAATTAGAATAAAAAGAATTAATAATAAAAATATTATTATAATTAAAAATGGAATATATAGTGGTTTATTAGATATAGTACTATATAATGAAAAATTTAAATTATATTTAGTAGATAATAATAAGTATTTAGACTTTAGTTATAAAAAAGATAATAATCATGATATAGAAGTATATATATGTGGAGGTTCTTCAGATAGTGGAGATGTCATAGGAACACTATATATAAGTAATGATTGTTTTAATAAGATAAAAGTAGGCTCAGATATCTTAATAAAAGATGTAGGATCTTATGTTGAAGAATTCTTTATGTCATATGCAGGTGATATAAAGAAAAAATATGTGGAGGTTGATGATAATGAAATTTAAAATGTTTAGTGTTGTAGTAGGAAGTCCAGCTTGCATTGCAAATTGTCCTTTTTGTGTATCAAGAGAGACTCCAAATAAAGATAATTTAAAAGACTATGAAATAAACTTTAGGAACTTAAAAATAGCAGCTAATTTAGCAAATAGAAGTAATGTAGATACAGTTATGCTTACAAGTAGAGGAGAACCATTATTATTTCCTGATCAAATTAGTAATTATTTAAAAGAATTAAAAGAGTTTAATTTCCCATTTATAGAATTACAAACTAATGGAATTTTACTTCAAAAAGAACAAGAAAAATATGATAAATATTTAAAAGAATGGTATAAAAATGGTTTAACTACAATAACTATCTCAGTAGTTAGTCATAAAAAAGAAATAAATCAAAAAAACTATTTAGGAAATAAATCAGATTATATAGATTTACCAAAATTAATAGATTACTTACATGAATTAAAATTTTGTGTAAGAATAACTTGTGTATGTTGTAAAGATATGATGGATAATAGTAAAGAGGTAAAAGAATTAATTAAATTTGCTAAAGACAACAAAGTAGAACAAGTTACATTAAGACCAGTAAATGATGAATATAGAAGAGAATCAACTCGTCTATGGATATTGGATAACAAATTAACTGATGAAAATAAAAAAGATATAAAAGATTATTTAGAAAAAGAAGGTACTAAATTATTAGAATTAGAACGTATAGGAACAGTTTATGATGTAGATGGTCAAAATGTTTTATATTCATTACCACTAACTAAGTATACTAGAGATACTAATCCAGAAAATTTAAGAAATTTAATTTTCTTTCCAGATGGACATATAAGATATGAATGGGAAATGGAGGGTGGAATCCTTCTATGAAAGTATACAATGCTAAAAGTGATAAACCAATGACAAATAAACTACATGAAGTAATAGATAAAATTAGACTAGAAAAAAATTTTAATGCTAAAAAATATGTAGAAGAAAAAGCAAAAGTTATAAATGAATACATGTCTAAATTTAATTTAAAATCCTGTGTAGTAGCTATTAGTGGTGGAATTGATTCAGCAGTAGTATTAGGAATAATAAATAAAGCTTATAAAGAAAAAAATTCACCTATAAAAAGAGTTATTCCCTTATTACTTCCAATAACTAAGTCAACAGGAGTAACTAATCAAATAGATGCAACTATAAGAGGTAAAGAATTATGCGATAAATTAGGATTAGAATCATATACTATTGATTTATCAAGAATAAATACAGATATTAGAGAAGATGTAGAAAAAGTAATAGGTATAACTGGTGATGATTGGGCTATAGGACAATTAGGTCCATATAGTAGAACACCTATTTTATACTATACAACTAGTCTTTTATGCCAAGAAGGATTAAATGCTATTATTTGTGGTACAACAAATAAAGACGAAGGTGGTTATTTAGGTTATATAGGAAAAGCTTCAGATGGAATGGTAGATGTTCAAATAATCTCAGATATTCATAAATCAGAAGTTTATAAAGTAGGAGAGTATTTAGAAATACCTAAATCAATAATGGAAGTAACACCAAGTGGAGATATGTATGATAATCGTTCTGATGAAACTGTTTTTGGTGCTCCATATGACTTTGTAGAATTATATTTAAATTATTTAAATTATGATGAAAAAAAGAAAAAAGAATTATTAGATTCTTTAGATAATGACTCTAAAGAACAATTTAAGTTTTATGCTAATAACTTAGAAAATCTACATAAATACAATCTACATAAATATATGGGATGTTCACCAGCTATTCATTTTGACTTATGGGATAGCTCAGTAAAAGGTGGATGGGAAGGTTATTACGATAGATTTAAAGAAATAATGAATAAATAAAAAGAAAGGAGTTTTATTCAATGAAATTATTATGGGAAGAATTAAACCTTGATGAAAATTTTAATTATAAAAGTATTGATGAAGCTTATAAGAAAATTAAGAATAAGACTCCAAGAAATACCTATGCCTGGAAAGTTTTAAGAGATAAGTATTATTCTGAAGTATATAAAGAATATAAAGATGAAGATTTATTAACTAGAGCAGGATTTATACCAGATCCATTTACTCTAGAAGAAGTAGATTTTTATAATATTAATCTACTCACAACACCATTTGATAAATTAAAGACAATAGATAAAGATAAAGAACCCATAGTATTATTATCTACTGGAGGTTTTTATCCTATACATGATGGTCATATTAAGATGATGGAAGATGCTAAAAAAGTATTAACTGAAGATGGATATGATGTTATAGGAGGATATTTCTCTTTATCTCATGATGACTATATAAAAACAAAACCATATTATACTAGTGATCAATATGAAAGAGTAAATGAAGATAGAGAATACTTAAAAGATAGTAATTGGTTAATGATTGATTCATGGGAATCAATATATGTAAGAACACCAATAAATTTTACTGATGTTATAGAAAGACTTGAAAAGTATTTAAACAAATATGTAGATAAAAGAATAAAAGTTGCCTATGTATTTGGTGGAGATAATGTAGAATTTATGTATTGCTTTAAAAAACATGGAATAGCAGTATGTTTAAATAGAAATGGATATAATGATTTATTTGAAAATACTAAAAAAATAAAAAATAAAAATATGTATTTTATAGATAGTAATGAAAATACATCTTCACTATCATCTAGAGATATAAGAAAAAATATATCTAAAAATACTATTTCATATAAAGATGTAGGTAATTATTTAATAAGAAATGAATCTATATTACCATTAAAAAAATTAATAAAAGAAGATAATATTGAATTAGTAAAAGAACTACAAGAAGAGTTTTTAAATAAATTTATGAGAGGACTAAGTAATTGTTTTGATAATAAAATATTTATTAAAGTAATGAATATGGAATATCAATTAAAAGATGCTTATAAGTATTTAGAAAAACAAAAAACAATTAATTTAGATAGTTATTTTAGAGGTACATATAATCTTGAAACATCTAGATTATTCAGTATAAGTTCCTACCAAGATAAATATATTTTTAGAGCAAATTATTACAAGTTTATTAATTGGTGCAGTTGCTGGTACAA
>JAFZPS010000048.1 GCA_017550205.1 Bacilli bacterium
AATTCCACCCATCCATTCAGCATCACGTCCTGCTAGATATTCATTAACTGTGATAATATGTACTCCTTCTCCAGTTAAAGCATTTAAATATGCTGGTAATACTGAAGTAAGTGTTTTACCTTCACCAGTTTTCATTTCAGCTATATTACCATAGTGAATAGCTAAACCACCTAGAATTTGTACATAGAAATGTTTTTCTCCAATAATTCTCCATGATGCTTCTCTAGCAGTAGCAAATGCTTCTACTAAAATATCTTCTAATGTTTCACCTTTTTGTAATCTATCTTTAAATTCTTGAGTTTTATTTTGCAATTCAGTATCTGTTAATTTAGAATATTCTTCTTCTAAATCCATTACTTGATCTGCTATTTTTGTAAATCTTTTTAATTCTTTGTATTCGTGATCGAATAATTTCTTTAATATATTCATGTCTTAATCTCCTCAACTTATTATTCTACCAAAAAAAAGAGAGAAAATAAAGATTTTCTCTCCTTTTAATTATTATTCTGATTCTATTACTCCATAATTTCCATCATTTCTCTTATATACTACTGCTGGTTTATTAGTATCAGCATCTTTATACATATAGAATTGATGTCCAAGTAATTCCATTTGAAGAATTGCTTCTTCTTCATCCATTGGTTTTACTTCAATTGTTTTTCTTTTAACAATTTTACTTTCTTCTTTTTCTTCTTTTTCTTCAGGTAATTCAATCATATCAAAGTTAAAGTCATATGCTGGTTTAGCTTTTCTAGACATTAATCTAGTCTTGTTCTTTCTAATTTGTCTTTCTAGCTTATCAATTGTTTTATCAACTGCTGCATAGAAATCTTCTTGAGTTTCCTCAGATCTTAAAATAAATGATTTTAGTGGTATGGTAATTTCCATTGTTTGAAGATGTCCTTTTACTTTTACTATGACATTGGCTCTAATATTACTACTATCTTCTAGGTATTTATCTAATCTCCCTATTTTCTCTTCAATATAGTCTTTCATAGCATCAGTAACTTTAATCTTATCTCCATGAATGATTAGTTCCATACTATCGCCTCCTTGTACTTTTAGTATAGCATATTTGATAAAAAAAAACTACTTTTTATACTGCTGTAGTTTCTTTTAGTAGTTTAACATTTATTGCTTGATAGCCTTTACTTGTTTCTATAAGTTTGAATTCAACGAGTTGATTTTCAGATAAAGATTTATATCCATCTAATTCAATAGCTGAATAGTGTACAAATATATCTTCGTTTTCTTTAAATCCGATAAAGCCATATCCTTTATCATTATTAAACCATTTAACGCGTCCTGTCATCATACTACTTCTACACCTCACATTCTACCATCTTTTATCTTATTGGTAGTTTCTATTCTAGCAAATATAGAAATAATATTTATATTTTTCCGGAATTTGTTTATATTTATCTTTTTTTTGCAAATTTACTCCTTTTATCGACAAATTACACCCTTCTTAAATAATTAGTAATACTTTTCTTATTATCTCTAGATACTCCATTTAGTTTTATATTATTTTTAAATGTTATTATATTGTTTTTTATATCATATGAAGATAATTGTTCTTGATTAACTATAAAACTTCTATTTATTTTTATAAATCTATTGTCTAGTAATGTTTTTACTCTAGTTAAATTACCTGGTATATAATACTTTCTATTCTTTGTATGAATAATACATCTTTTATTATCTTGTTCTTTTTCTATATATAGTATTTTTTGAAATTCTATATTATAAATTATATTCTTATATATGTATTTTAATGAATTAGGTCTTTGATCATAGTTTTTTAAACATATTTGGATATTTCTTAGTATTTTTTCTTCAAAGTATTTTCTTTTATTAATATAGTCTACTATAAATAAGTTTTCTTTTATTACTTTTTTCTTTTCTTCAGTATTTTCATAAAGAACTATTATTAGAGATTTCCAATCATCTAATTCTTCTCTAATATATTTAATTAGATCAATAGTATATTCTTTATATGAAATTATATATACTTTAAAGTTATCTTTATTAATTTGTTCTTTTCTATATTTATCATAAGCTATAAAAATATAGTTTATGTCATAATTCATCATTACTTTATCTATTATTTTTTTAGATTTATTTAAGTAATATAAATCATCATCAAGCATTATAAAATCTATCACACTATCACCACCTTTTTTTCAGTCTATTAAATATAAGAAAAATAAAAAAGAACTTTTAAAGTTCTTTCTTTTTCTTCTTTATTTTATTTAGTATTTCTTCAGTCTTTTGTGGTGTTTTATCTGAGATTATTGTGGTATGAAGAACAAACCAAACTACTAAAATAAATAGTATTATAAATATTATTTGTCCTATTAATGGATCTTTTAATGTATAGAATATTGCTGCTGTAGCAAATAATATATTTATTCCATAAATTATTAATACTGTAACTGTTTGTGAAAAATTCATTCCTAATAATTGATGATGTAAGTGTTGTTTATCTGCTTGGAATGGAGGTTGTCCTTTTAATAATCTTCTTATTATAGCAAATAATGTATCTAAAATAGGTATTCCTAGAATAGTTATTGGTACAAAGAATGAGATTAATGCAGGACCTTTAAATTCTAATAGAGTAATTACTCCAATTATAAATCCCATGAATGTTACACAGTCTCCTGCGAATATCTTTGCTGGATGGAAGTTGTGTAATAAGAATCCTAGAGTAGAACCTAACATTATAAGTGATAGAATCATAACTAAAGATCCTGATCTTCCTTGAAAGAATCCTATTATAGCGATAGTTAAATAAAAGATTGAACAGATGCCTCCACTTAAACCATCTAATCCATCTATTAAATCAATTATATCTGTGCAAGCTACTAGGAAGATTATAGTTATTGGATAAGCTAATATACCAAAATTTAATGAATAACCAAATGCAGTAATATTATCTAATAGAATTCCTCCATAGAATACTATTACACATGCTGCCGCTATATGAACTAAAATTCTATATTTAGCTCTAATTGGATTTAAATCATCCATAATACCTATTAGTATTATAAGGAAACTACCTATAAGAATTGAATTCATTCTTACACTTTGTTCTCCAAATAACATATATCCAAATAAGAATCCTAGGAATATTCCAAGTCCTCCTAATTTAGGCATTGCCACTTTATGGATATGTCGTTTACCTTCAGCATCTGTTGGTTTATCCATAGCTCCTATGTGCCTTGCGACTATTCTCATTAAATACATTATAATTGCTGAAAAACCAAAAGTTGCAAGTACTATTTTAGCAGCACTTAATAATTGTAATTTCATAATTTCACTTCTTTCATTAACTATTATATCAAATATTATTATTCTTCTTCTAGTAATTTTGTATTATCTAGAAGAATTCCTGTTCCTTCTGCTACACAAGTAAGTGGTGTTTCTGCTATTAATACTGGGATTGTTAATTCTTCTTCTAGTCTTTCCATTAATCCACTAAGTAGTGCTCCTCCACCAGTTAATATAACTCCTTTTTCCACAATATCTGCGGATAATTCAGGAGGAGTTTGTTCTAGAACACTTTTACATGACTTAATTATCTTTTTAATACTGTCTTCCATTGCATCTTTTGTTTCTTTTTGAGTTATTGTGATTGCCTTAGGTAGTCCTGTGATAAGATCTCTTCCTCTTACTTCTTGTTTTTCTTTTTCTTTTGGTTTATATATATTTGCAAAATTAATTTTAATATCTTCTGCTGTTTTTTCTCCAATTAGTAATTTGTATTTATCATGAATATATTTAATTATATCTTCATCTAATTGATTACCTGCTATTTTTACTGAGGCGCTTGATACTATTCCATTTAATGAAAGTATTGCTATATCAGTTGTACCTCCTCCTATATCTAGCACCATATTAGCGCTTGGTTTAGATATATCCATTCCTGCACCTATAGCAGCTACTTTCGGTTCATATTCAATATATACTTTTCTAGCTCCTGTTCTTTCAGCTGCTTCTTTTATAGCGTTTTTTTCTACTTGAGTAATATTTGTTGGACAACATATTAATATTCTAGGACGCGCTATTACTCTTCTTGCTTTAGCTTTCTTAATAAAACTATTTAACATTATCTCTGTTAATTCAAAATCAGCTATTACCCCATCTTTCATAGGTTTAATTGCTTTTACTTTATCAGGAGTTCTTCCTAACATTTCTTTTGCTTCATTACCTACTGCTATTACTCTTTTAGTATCAGTATCAACAACGACTATACTAGGCTCATTCAGAACTATTCCTTTTCCTTTCAAGTAGATTAAAACATTTGCTGTACCTAAATCAATTCCAATATCTCTTGCTAGCATAATCATCATTCCTTCCATTTTAATTTTATCATTAAATAATACAAAAAAAAAGGAATTAATTTCCTTTTTCTAAAGTTATTTGAGTATTTAGATAATTATATGGATTTACAGCTTGACCATTATCATATATTTCAAAATGTAAATGGTTTCCTAAGTCTTTATCTAATTTGTTTTCTCCACTTCTTCCTATTACTACTCCTTGTGAAATTACATCATCTTTATTTACATAAACTTCACTTAGACTTTGATATATAGAAATTATTCCATTATCATGTCTTATTTCTACAGATTTTCCTAGTTCTTCATCTTCCTTAACATTAATAACTATTCCATTTAGAATTGAGACTACATCAAAAGTATTTTCACCTACATAATCTATTCCTGTATTTTGTATATATGTATTATCATGTTTGATTATTGAAGATGCTTGATTATCTTCATCAGTACTAGAATCATAATATCCTCTTTTAACAGTAACTGATTGATCAGTATAAGGATTTATAATAGTGATTACTTCATTAACTACTGGTATTTCAGGTTCTATTATTTCATCCATTGTTGAATCAATAACTTCTTCACTTTCATTGTTTGTGTATTTTAATGTTAGGAATGGTAAAATTACAAGGGCTACTACAATTAGGAAGAAAATAGGTAATTTTAATCTTACCTTAGTCATATTATCACCTCAATATAAGTTTTACCCAAAAAAAAAGAATTATACTTACTTTTAGAATAATTTCGTAATAGTAAATAAATCCATTAAAAAGTTAGTTACTAAATATATTAAAGATATTCCTAAAAAGAAATATAAAACTCTTGCTTGTATAACTTTATTTTTTTTAAATATACCATTTATATTAAGAGAATCCATTGCCCATATTACTAGTATGGTAACAACTAAATATAAGAAGAATTTACCCATTAGTTATTTTCCTCATACTCTGCTATTTTATTTCTTCTTCTTACATGTCTTTCTTCCATTGAAGCTGGAGTATCAATCATTCTATTAATAATAGCTAAAGATAATTCTAATGAAGATTTACCTGAGAAAGAAATAATATTTGCATCATTATCATTTCTAGTAACAATTACATCTTCTACATCCTTTACTCTAGCAGCACGTATACCTTTTACTTTATTACATGCCATACTCATACCAATTCCAGAACCACAAAGAGTTATTCCGAAATCTAATTTCTTATCTCTTACATCTTCTGCTAATTTAAATGCATAATCAGGATAATCTGCAGGTTCTTCTCCATCTGTTCCATAATCGATTAATTCTACATCATCTCTTTTAAATTCTTTTAAAAGTAATTCTTTAAGATCATAACCTCTATGATCACTAGCGATACCTATTTTCATGTTTCCTCCTATTTAATTTCTTAAATTCTAATCCTCCACCTGTTTGTACATATAAAGTATTATATTTATCTTCATCATATAATTGATTTTCATAATTTTCTATTTTACCCATAAACTCTTCTAATTCTTTTATATTTGTGGGTAATTCATATCTATGTATAGTTTCTGCTCTTAATGTCCTTTTTAATACATAGGTTTCTCCATTTTTTAAATTTTTTAGCATTGGTCTATAACTTACATATAAGCTTCCTTTAGTAATATGTGCTCCTGAAAAATCGCAAGTATATTCTTTATGTGCAATTCTTTCTTCAATTCCTAGATATACTTTTACTTTTGCATTTGGAAATAGTTGTTCACTTTTATCTTGTTTTTCTTGATTTTCTATTGCTTCTACTATATCCATTATTGAATCTCCATATAATTCATCAACAATTGCTTCAGATTCTTTATCTTTCTTTAATTCACTTATTTCTTCATCATATTTAATTATCCAAGGTATAATATGTAGGCATTGCATTTCACTTAATCTCATTGTTTCAAAACTTTTTGTTATTGCCATAACCTACATCACCTTCATTATAATTATACAATAATTAAATAATTCATTGCTAGTATTTTGTCTATTTTTTACAATAAATTTTATAGAAAATAAAAAAGAAGGAATTATTCTCCTTCTTTTGTATTAAATCCATATTTCTTATTGAATTTATCAACTCTACCTGCACGTGATGCTCTACTTTGTTTTCCTGTATAGAATGGATGACATTCTGAACAAATTTCAACATTGATTTCTGATTTAGTTGATTTACAAGTAAATGTATTACCACAAGCACAAGTTACTGTACAATCTTTAACTTCTGGATGTATATCCTTTTTCATATTATCTCTCCTTCCGCCATGACTAATTTTAGTCATAGTAATTCAATTTGCGTTATTAATATATCAAATATTTTATTATTTATCAAGTGTTTTTTTAATTTTTACAACCATGGTGTGAGATGTCTATGTGAATTTACTCTTATTGATAGTTCATTATTTTGTAGAGATTCAGCTAATATATCAGTAATTTCAGAATCTTTTATGTAAGTATATCTTTCTCTAGCATCTCCTGTAACTTCTCTCATTGAACTTACTGAATCAGCTATTTCACTTATCATTTTTTCTTCGCTTATTAAGTTTGATTCATAATCAAGTTTTAGTCTTCTTATATTCATTTTTAATAAGATAGTATATACGTCTTTAAACTTCTCTTTAATCATTTCTTCTTTTTTACGCATTTTTATTGATGAAGAAAAGTATGTATAAATAAAATCTGTTCCTGAGATAAATCTTGCAATTTCATGTTTATCTACGTATTTACCCATTTCTTTTATTAGTCCTGGAAGATCTGCTTTAAAATATAGCCTTTCAACTTTTTCCTTGCCTATTGCTTTTTCTAAAAATATCATTATTTTTAATGTTTGTTTATAACTTGGTCCACAGATATCTGGTCCTTTACAATATCTTTCTGTTAATAATTGTGTATAACCTTCATTTAATCCTTTACCAATTATAGATATTCCATTTTTTACTCTCTTTTGGCAAAAACCAGTATATCTTACTCCATCTTTAATAACGGTACTAGCCATATGTAGTAATTCATGGAATAAAACCTTGTTTGTTTCTTTGTTGTTTAATTTGGAATGTACTAGAATTGAATTGCTTTTTGCAAGGTATAATCCTACTGCTCCTACTCCAGTAGCCAACCACAATCCTAATAAATTCTTTTCTTTTACTTTTAATTCATTAATATTATTATAAAAATTAGTTAAGTCATAATCAGGGAATGTTGTAGTTAAGAACTTTGCAAAATTTAATATAACATCACTACGTGGTTGACCAAATATTTTTAAATTATCTACACCATCATATTTTTGCTCTAACTCTGGTGGCATGACTATTTTATCTAAGTTTGTTGGTTCAAAGTCTTTTTTTAATCTGTACTTTTGTATTTGTCTTGCTGTTACTCTTTCACCTACTTTAAATATTACTATAGGTAATAATATTTTAAGTGCTAGAGGCATTTGAGATATGATTTCAGGTGCTGAAAGGTATTCTTTATCGTCCATACTATTCCTCCCCTTGATCAAGAAGACTAGTATTATTTAATCTGTATTCTATTTCGTTCCATTCTTCTTCTGTTTCTATTTTATCTAATTTTGTATTATCATTAGGATAATAAATAGATGCATATATGCTTAATCCATTTTCATCTTCTGTATTATCTGTATATACAACATAGTGTTTATTTGTTTTTGTCCAGTAAAAAGCTAAAAGAATTTCATATTCTTTTTCATTACCATCTTTATCAATCATCTTTAATTTATCATCCATAGCTTTTCACCTATGATAATTATATCATAGCAATCAGTCAACTAATTCCAATTTCTTTATTTCTTCACATATCTTTACATATATATTTTCATTATTATTAGATAAATTATAAGTATTTATATAATTATTAGTATTTAGTATTCTATTTAGTTTTCTAATACCTAGATTTAAATAGTAATCATCTTTAGTAGATCTAGGATAACCTACTATTATTATTTTATTTTTATAATACTTATTTATTTCTAATAATAGTTCTTTATATTCAATACTTATTTCATTAATAATACTATTTAATTTATCAGTATTCATATTATCTTCTAGACTAATTTTATATATTAAATCATTATACCCTATCGTTATAAATAATAAGTGTGATTCCATTAAATCTCTTTTTAGAGAGTTGTTTGTTTTTAATAAATTGTTTAATTCATGAATAGTTAAATCTTCTTTAGAATAGTTTATTACTTTTACTTTTTTATTTTTTAGAGATTGTTTATATAGTTCTATATGATTATTTTTTTGTATTGTGAAGTTATCTCCTAAAGATAGTATTTTGATATTAGATTGTTTTGTATGTTGATAGATAAAATATACTGATAAAGATAATATAATTAATACTAATAATTTAATAGGTCTATTCATAATTCCTCCATAAAAAAAGAAATATAACTATTAAATTATATTTCTTTAAGAGTAATTTTAGCACCTACATTAGTAAGTTTTTCTATTATTGATTCATAACCTCTTAGAATGTGTTCGGCATTAGTTATTGTAGTTTTACCTGTGGCTTTAAGTCCAGCGGCTACCATAGCAGCACCAGCACGTAAGTCTGTTGCTACTACACTAGTTCCTTTTAATTCAGTAGGTCCTAGGATAGTGGCAGTTTGATTCTTAACTACAATGTCAGCACCTAAATCATTTAAATAAGGTACATGCATGAATCTGTTTTCCCAAATTGTTTCTGTTACTTTTGATTTACCTTCTGCTTGAGTTAGAAGTACTGTTAGGGGTTGTTGTAAGTCTGTTGCAAATCCTGGATATACTGCTGTTTTAATATCAGTAGCTTTTAATACTTTAGGTACTTCTAATACTTTTACATAATCTATTCCTATTTCTAATTTAATTCCCATTTCTTCTAATTTAGAAGTTAGGGCATCAATATGTTCTGGAATAACATTATCTATTCTTAAATCTCTACCACATAATGCAGCAATAATTAAGTAAGTACCTGATTCAATTCTATCCGGAATTACTTCATGGAAACATTTATGTAGGTGGTCTACTCCTTCAATTTTGATTGTTGAAGTACCAGCACCTGTTATTTTAGCTCCCATATTATTTAAAAATGTTGCAACATTTACTATTTCTGGTTCTTTTGCAGCATTATCTATTACTGTTTTACCTTTAGCTTTTACTGCTGCCAACATAATATTAATAGTTGCACCTACTGAAGCTATATCTAAGTAAATATTAGCCCCATGTAGTTCTTCTGCTTCTACTGTATATTTATTTTTTTCATTAGTTACTTTAGCACCTAATGCTTCAAATCCTTTTAAGTGTAAATCTATTGGTCTAGCTCCAATTGAACATCCTCCTGGAAAATACATTACGGCTTTTTTATATTTACCTAGTAATGCTCCCATAAAATAATATGAAGCTCTTAGTTTTTTTGAAAATTCTTCTTGAATTTCAATATTCTTCATTTCTTGTGGATTAATTACTAAACTTTCTGTAGATCTATTAACTTTTACATTTAATTCTTTTAAAATATCACATAATGCATCAGTATCAGTTATTTCTGGTACATTACAGATTGTTGCTTCTTCATCTGTTAAAATAGCTGCTGGAATTAAAGCAACAGTTGCATTTTTAGCTCCACTTATTCTTATTTGTCCACTTAACTCACGATTTCCTTCTATTTCAATTACTTTCATATATACCTCCTGTTATTTTTTAGTTCCGAATAATGCTACTTTAGAATCAATTACTTCTTTTAAAGCAGCTTCTCCAGCTCCAATAATTTTCCTTGGGTCATATACATCAAAATCATCAGTTAATAATTCTCTTACATCTTGGCTCCAAGCAAATTGTAGTTCTGTATTAACATTTATCTTTGAAGTTCCACATTCAATTGCTTTTTTAATTTGATCATCTGGGATACCACTACCTCCATGTAATACTAGAGGTATTTCTAATGAATCATTAATTAATTTCATTCTTTCAAAATCTAAGTTTGGTTCACCTTTATAGAATCCATGAACACTACCTAAAGCTGGTGCAATAGCATCAATTCCAGTACCTTCTACTAATTTAATACATTCTTCTAATGTAGCATTAGTTTCTGTAGATGTAATGTTATCTTCAGTACCACCAATGTGTCCTACTTCTGCTTCTACTGATACTCCTTTAGTATGAGCAAATTCAACTATTTCTTTAGTTTCCTTTATATTTTCTTCTAGAGGTAGTTTAGATGCATCTATCATTACAGAAGTAAATCCTGCTTTTATTGCTTTAATACATGTTTCAGTACAACCATGGTCTACATGTAGGCATACTGGAATAGTAATATTTAAATCTTTAATAAGACCAGTTACCATACCATATATTACATCATATCCACCCATGTATTTAGCTGCACCATCACTTACTCCTAAGATTACTGGAATATCTAGTTTTTGGCATTCTTCTAATATATATTTAGTCCACTCTAAATTATTAATATTAAAGTGTGGAACAGCAAAGTGTTCCTTCTTTGCTTTATTTAACATTTCTTTAAAATTTACAAGCATGTTATCACCCAATCTAATCATAAGAAATTATAGTTTTTTTGTCAATGAAATCGCTTTAAAATAATGGGTATTTGTCATAAATTAGACGTTTATTAAATACTTTAAAGCTACTATTAATAAAAGTATTATTCCTAAGTATGTAGATAGTGTTTTATACTTAGATTTTAATTTCTTACCTAGAGTTAATCCAGTATATGTGAATAATGCACTTGTAAGAGAAAATATAATACTAGAAATTAATATAAATTCATTATTTAAACCAAAAACTATTCCTACAGTAAAACTATCTATACTTACGCTAAAAGCTATTAATAAAATAGTAATATTATTTAAAATATTAGTTTTTTCTTCATCTTTTGATTTATACATTTCAATTGAAAGTATTACGAATAATATAAATGTTAATATGTTTATATTAGGTATTTTATATTTAAATGCATATCCTATAAAATATCCTAATGATGGCATAAAGAAATGAAATAATCCTACGATTAGTGCTGTTTTTAGTATTATATTCTTTTTGGGAGAAGTAGTTCCTAATGATAAAGAAAGAGAAAATGCATCCATACTAAGTCCAATTCCAGTAAAAAAATATATAAGGGACATATAATCACCTTATATATTTTATTCAAATAACTTAGTAAATATTTCTTTTATAAATGATTTATAATGATAGTCTTCTTTTTCATCAAAACATAGTGGAGGAAATAATACACACCAGAAGTTTTGACCTAAACCTTTACCTATAGTAACTACTAATGATTCATATTCACCTTCTGGATATATTTCATTATTATACTCTTTCTCTGGAAAATAATTTTTTCCATAGTTTATGTGGAAATCTTCATTAGAATTATTATCTTTTAATGTTTTATCCACAATATTTGTGTATAAAGGTATATTTTCCTCTAGAAATTCTCTTGTTTCCACAATATTTGTGAATTTATTAGTATTAATTAAATTACTTTTTAAGTTTTCCACTACTTTTTGTTTTAAACTTTGAGAATTTATATCATTAGAATCAGCTATTACTCTAAATCTAATAGAGTCTTCTGGTATTCTTGTGTTAGATTTAGTAAATGAGAGTAATAAGATTATAATACTTAGAATAATAATAGTTTTTTTCATTAAAAAACCTCACTTTCATAATAATAGTGAGATTTATTTTAATATTTTATTCTAAATTTTTAAAAATAAATAACATTCTATCTTTATCAGATAGATCTTTTTTTGACTCTATTCTTACATTATCTAGATATTTATTTACTAGATTAGTAATATCATCTTTTTGAGTATATCCTATTTCAAAAGCTATAAGACATTTATCTTTCATATGATTAGATACTTCTTTTAATATTTTTTCATAACAGTCTAATCCTTTTTCTCCAGCATATAGAGCTAGATGAGGTTCATTATTTTTAACAATGTCTTCTATTTCTTCATTATCTTTTATATATGGTGGATTACTTATAATTACATCATATTTATCAGTAACATTAGTTAGAAAGTCACTTTCTATTAGATTAGCTTTTGAATTTAATAGTTCTTTATTCTTCTTGGTTACTTCTAAAGCATCTTTAGAGATATCTACTAAATCTACCTTATTTGTGTTTACTTTATTTTCTAAAGTTAAACCTATTATTCCAGAACCAGTACCTAAATCTATTATATCTACTGGGTTATTAAAATACTTATTTATATATTTAATAGTATTTTCAACTAATTCTTCTGTTTCAAATCTAGGTATTAGACATCTTTCATCTACTAAGAATTTATTACCATAGAAGTTAACATATCCTAAGACATATTGAAGGGGTTTACCTTCTTCTAGTGCTAATACTTCTTTTTTGTAGATATTTACTTTATTATCTTCCACTAAGTCATTTAAATGATTTAGTAATTCTAATGGATTTAGATTTAGTAATTCACCTAGAAGTATTTTTGCATGGTCAGAATGACAATGACTTTTACCGAATACTAGTAATTCTTCGATAGTCATTATTCTACTTCTCCCTCAAGTTTTCTCTTTTGGTCTTCTTGAATTAATGCATCAATAATATCGTCTAGTGCACCATCCATAACTCTATCTAGAGAGTTAGTAGTAAATCCAATTCTATGATCAGTTACTCTATTTTGTGGATAGTTATAAGTTCTTATCTTTTCAGCTCTATCTCCAGTACCTATCTTACTACGTCTTTCATTTCCTTCTTTTTCAAGTTTTTCTTGTTCTTGAAGTTCA
>JAFZPS010000049.1 GCA_017550205.1 Bacilli bacterium
ATAATTATATTTCTTATTATCATCCATTTTTAATTTCTTTATTTCAAACATAATAAAAACTATTAAGGCTACTGTAATAACACTTAAAACTATTAAATAATCAAGCATCTTAAAATAGAATAACCCTAAGTCTATTCCTATCAATAACACAAGTAATAATATTAAAATAATTAATTTTATTTTATTATTCATGCTTTAACTCCTTTTTATTTTGATAATTCTTTAAGATATATACTAGGTATAGCAATATACTTTATCTTTAATCTTACTACTCCCTTAATCTTCTTATATGTTACTTTATAAGTATCTACACTCTTATTAGCATCACCTTTAGTAACATATATTTTTTCTTTATTATCATCTTTTTTTATTTCTACTATTCTATGGATTATTATTTTTCCATTTATAGAATTATTATAAGCAATTACATCTCCTACTTTTAATTCTCTATAACCTTCAAGTTTTCTAATAATAACAGCATCACCTTTACTTATAGTAGGAAGCATTGAATTAGATGCAACCCCTAATATTGTATAAGTAAATATTCCTGATACTAAATAAATAAATATTATTAAAACACTAATTAAAAATATATTTACTATTGATACTCTAGATTTTTTATTATTTTTAACAATTGCTTCATTATAACTATCAACTGTAATTGAAATATATATAAATGATAATATAGGTAAACATATTTTAATCATTGAATTTAAATAATCACTAAAAGCAGGAACTAATGGTACAAATAGTATATAAGTATCAATTAATAATCTATATACTATAGTTGATCTTAATCCCCCATGTTTTGTTAAATATGTTAAAAATATGTTTTTAATTATTATTGGTATTATTATTATAGTTGTATATTTAAAAGCACTAGTAACTGCTAATAAATATCTAAATCTCATACTTATAAATATTTCAAATATAGTTAATGCTATTGTTGTAATTACAATTTCACTTTTACTTCTTGTAGAACATACTACATATCTATATATTTCTGTTCCTATTACTATAACAATAGGCATAAATATATTATTAATTAATAATAATGGACTAGTCGAATAAACATTTTTATTAAATCCAATTACCAATCCACATAAATATGTAATAAGGAAATATGCAATTACCATTATTATTGTTTTATATAAAACTAATTTTTTTAGTCTATTTGCATTATCTTTTCTAAAACCAAACAATAATATAGATAGAAACATAACAATTAAAATGAGTGAGGCAGATAATGACTCAGAGTATTTTAATAAATTATTTAATATAAGTGTTTGATAAATAATAATATAGATAATTAATATTAAACTTAATATAACACTCTTAAACTTTTCTTTTACCACTAATTCTAACTCCTTTCTATCTGATATACATACTCAGATATCCAAATATGCATATCAAATAGAAAGACACTTAAATGTCTTCCTATGATGGTGCATTAACTTGTTCAAATGCTACACCAATCTGTAAGTTACCAGACACAATACTGTTTGGTAACGTTGTAACATCACTATTATATTGTGCTACTACATGCATTGTTTTAGTAGCAGTATTTCCTGTTGGCGTAAGAATATCATTCTTAGCTAATCCACTATAAGTTATTGTAACTAAACCTGTTAAACTTTCAGGTACAGTTGTAGTTATATCAGTACATTTTGCATATAATGTTCCAGCATTTGTTACATCAACATCAAATTCATATTTATCACCTGGTTTTTTAAATGAAATATTAAATTCAATATTTAAGTCATCTGCAGTATTTGATGGTGTTGTAGTTAACTCTTTAATTGCTGCAGCTGAAGTAACTGTTATTTCAGAATTACTAGCACCAGCATTTCTTAAATTAGTAAAATGTACATCCCAAGTTTCAGCAGTTATATTAGTAATACCTTTAATTAATAGATTTGAATCCATTAAAGCATAACCAATACCAATCAAAGCTACTAAAACTAATAATACTATAATTAATATACTTCTTTTTCCTTCATTTCTTCTCATTAATTCACCTCCTCATTTTTCATTACTCAGATTATTAAAATCAATAATAATATATACATAGAAATAGTTTTCACAAAGTAGTACTCATTAAGCACAAAACACTACACCTATTATGTATAGCATAACATTTTTCAATATAAATTCATAGAAGTAAAAGTCGAATAATGTCTAATCAGTGTAAAGTAAAAAAGTTCCCATTTTCATGAGAACTTTTATTATTCTATTATTTTTAATTTAAATGGATTACCCTGTGTACCAGTACCACTACCTACAATCTTAACACTTGTTTTCAAATAAACTGTAGGACGAACAGATAAGCTTGACTTTGCAAGACCAGTTGATATATAACCATACTTATTTATAGTAAGGATAGAATCAGAGAAAGTTTGACCCGCACGAGGTGTGAATGACCATGCATCTGAATCACTATTAAACAACCAATCATTATCTCTACAATCAGTGTAATCTTTCCAAGTATCTCTTCCACTATAATTTGCATTGTGCATTCCTAAACACGTACTTCTACTATACGTATTGCCACCAGCTGTTGCATATGCATAGTCAGATGGATACATAAGCCCAACTTTACCTTGCCATGTAGTTATTCCATTAAGCCCATCCATACAAAAATTAGCATCATAGTCACAACCATTACCAATATTATTTGAGCGCTCAATATTATATAAATTATTTGCCGTCGCCGGCACTGTAACTACAAAAATAGATATTAGATCTGCCGAAGCTGGGTTACTTCCCAAATTCCATGTATGATTTTCTATCATATTTTTTGCTGAAGTAGTTTGTAATCCTGTACTACTAAAATCACAACTAGATGTTTGATAATTTGCATTAGTATAACAAAGTCCGCTAGAAGCATTCCAATATAAACTATTGTTAACTGAATCTGTTTCGTAATCATCATTACTATTTGAACCACAATTATCTCCACTAATAGTTCCAACGCATTTTAAATCTGTATTAGTTTCATATCCAGGGTTTAATAATTTCATTAAATCTGAACCATTATAAATTGAACCATCTGATTTATATGTAGTTTGTCCCCAAACATTTATACCATTTCCACTATTAGTAGTAAGACTAGCACTATCAAATGTATAATTTCCAATAGAGTCTTGAACTATTTTTAACCTACCATCAAACACTCCAATAATTCTCCATGTTTGATTATTGAAACTTACATAGTTGTCTGGATCTGCTCCTATAAATCTTAAATTATTATCGGGATCATCATCAGCTATACTTGTATTTAATGTATTAAGTGCCCTAATTCTTGTTTCAGGGTCATATACTTGTAACCAATGAGCATATACCGTCACATTTGCTGTTGGAGTATATGAACTAGTAATCTTTGTTCCACCAGATACTGCTGTATACCATCCATCAAATGTTTTACCTGTTGGTGCTATTGGTGTTGGAAGTGTACCAATATTACTTCCACTATCAACTTGTTTTGATGTTGGTTCTATAGCACCACCATTAGCATCAAATGTTACTGTATGTACATCAGACAAATCACGAAGTACGAACGGAGTAGCTTGCTTACCATTACCTTCATTAGTAAAAACAACATTTGTTTTTAAATAAACTGTAGGACGAACACCATCTACTCTTGATGAGGCCATACTAGTTCTTACATATTTTCCATTTACATCAATGACAGAATAAGCACCTTCAGTAAATGAATAAGGAGCAATAGTAAAATTATTATCTTCACTACCTAACCAGTCATTATCGCCACATTCAGCATATGTATTTCCCCAACCTATATAATCAGTACTGTATCCTCCAACATAATTAGTTAGACAATCATTTCTATTATATGCATTTCCGCCACCTGTTGCATATGCATAATCTGATGGATACATAAGTCCTACTTTACCTTGCCATCTTGTTGTTCTTTCGACCGTATCAGTGCAGTTTTTCCCACTATCACATTGCTTACCACCATTATTTGAACGCTCCGCATTATATAAAAGACTTGCTGTCGCTGTACCTGTAGTAATTAGATTTTCTGAAGCATCAGTACTCCCTAAATACCACGTAACATTATCAATCATGCTTTTACTATTTGCATCACTTAATCCTGTTGAAGTAAAATCACAACTGCTTACATCATAATTGGCAAATGTGTAACATAATCCACTTGTTGCATTCCAATATAAACTATTATTAACTAATCCCGTAGAGTATTGAGAATCACTATTATTACCACAATTATAACTCATATCAGAAAAGCTAAGCTCCACTTTTTTATTGCATTTTAAATCTGTATTAGTTTCATATCCAGGATTTAATAATTTCATCAAATCTGCTCCAGTATATCCACTATTGTTTGGTCCCCATTGGTTAACTCCCCAGCTATCATTAACATCACGTTTAGAAGTATCCCAAGCGTAGTTTCCTATCGATTCTTGTATTAGTTTTAATCTACCATCAAAGACACCAATGATTCTCCATTTTTGATTATTAAACCATACATAGTTATCTGGATTAGCTCCTATAAATCTTAAATTATGATCTGGATCATCATCAGCTATACTTGTTCCTAAAGTATTAAGACTTCTAATCATAGTTTCAGGGTCATATGAACGAGATTGCATATTATTATTTGCTTTAATATAATTTACAGTTACTCCTAGATTTGTATTTAAATCATTTTGTAATTCACTTTTACATTTTACTTTTACTTTTATTTTTTCAGTTCCACCATTTTTTAATAATTGGTCATATTGTGCTATAGGCATCCCATCAGAATAGGTTACAGTAAAATCAAGATAATTAGAATTACCAGTTAATCCTTCTTTAATAACTTCATTTAACATTGCATCAATAGTACCATTATTTATTACATCAACAGTAAATTCATAGTAATCATCTATTTCATGAAATGTAATACCAAAACTAATAGATTTACCATCTTGACCTACAGTAGGAGGTTGCAATACTCTAGCACATTCTTCATTATTTTCACATGAATCTAAATGTGTTACGTCTTCCACTATTGAATTATCTAAAAAACGAATACCCCAAACATTCTTTGAGGCTATAGCTAATCCACCAATAGTTAAATCTTGACTTAAATATGCATATCCAACATTAATGAATATACCAAGTATTAATATCGCTAATACCATCAATACCTTAGGACTTATTCTTCGGATTCTAAATCTCATCATGATTTTACCTCCTTTCTATAACACTTTTTTATATCTAAATTATTTCTAAATCATTTATTATCATACCTAGATTATCTAAATTATCTAT
>JAFZPS010000050.1 GCA_017550205.1 Bacilli bacterium
ATAGATAATTTAGATAATCTAGGTATGATAATAAATGATTTAGAAATAATTTAGATATAAAAAAGTGTTATAGAAAGGAGGTAAAATCATGATGAGATTTAGAATCCGAAGAATAAGTCCTAAGGTATTGATGGTATTAGCAATACTTCTCTTTTGCATGTTTATAAAAGTTGGATATGCTTATTTAAGTAAGAATCTTGGAATGGGTGGATTAGCATTAGCTCCTAAAAATACATGGGATGTACATTTTGTGAATAACTCAATAGTTGAATCTGAAAACTTAGATTCATGTTTAGGTGGAGATACATGTAGTAGAGTCACACAACATGCTACTATAGGACAAGATGGTGTATCAGTTAGTTTTGGTGTAGAATTCCATGTGATTGGAGATTATTATGAATTCACTGTTGATGTAATAAATAATGGTTCTATAGATGCAATGTTAAATGAAATTATTAAAGAAGGAATAAGTGGAAATTCTGATTATCTTGATTTTACTGTAACCTATTCAGATGGAATGCCTATAGCACAATATGACCAATTATTAAAAGATGGTGGAACTGAAAAAATAAAAGTAAAAGTAACATTTATTGGTACACCAGAAGATGATGTAAATGCTAACTTAAGCGTAACAGTTAGTTATGTTCAAGCAGATAGTAGTACAAATTCTCGTTCATATGATCCTGAAACTATGATTAGAAGTCTTAATACTTTAGGAACAAGTATAGCTGATGATGATCCAGATAATAATTTAAGATTTATAGGAGCTAATCCAGATAACTATGTATGGTTTAATAATCAAAAATGGAGAATTATTGGTGTATTTGATGGTAGATTAAAACTAATACAAGATTCTATTGGAAACTATGCTTGGGATGTTTCGAAAGGCAATGTTAATGATGGTTGGGGAGTTAATCAGTGGGGACCAAATGACAGTGGTTATACTGGAGCAGCCATAATGAAACTAGTAAACCCAGGATATGAAACTAATATAGATTTTAAATGTAAAACAAAAGCAAATTGGGTTTTTACGTCTATAGATTGTGGTAATAATAAAGATTCAGATTATACAACAGGATTAGTTAATAATAGCTTATATTGGAATGCTTCAAGTGGTACATGTTATATATTTGGTAATTATGATGTGGGGTCTTGTGACTTTACTTCAACAGGTTTAAGCGATGCTAAAAGTAAAAATATGATTGATGATGTTACATGGTATTTGGGAACTAATGATGCTGCAACGAATCCATTTAATGATGGTACTGCAACGGCAAGTCTTTTATATAATATGGAACGCTCAAACTATAATGGTAAACAATGTAGTGAAAGCAGCCAATGCAGCGATACAGTTGATAGAACAATAAGATGGCAAGGTAAGGTAGGACTTATGTATCCATCTGACTTTGCTTATGCAACAGGTGGAGGTAATACATATAGTAGAAGCGACTGTTTAGGATATTCTATTGGAAGTAATAATAGTTATCAAAACTGGAAAAATACATATACTGAGTGTTTTAGTAATGATTGGTTGTATGATGATAGTGTGTTAACATGGACTATTACACCAGGCGCAATGACATATACAAGTTCAACGGTATTACATGTAGACAGTGCTGGATTTATTAATCCACATGCTCTTGCGCATGATTATGCTGTTCGTCCTACAGTTTATTTAAAACCAGGAGTTGTATTTACTAATGAAGGTGATGGTAAACAAGCTACTCCATTTGTGCTTCGTGATTTATCTAATACAAATACAGTTACATTTGACGTTAATGGTGGCGGAACTATACCATCAACAACAAGACAAGTAAATGGTGGAGATAGTGTTGGAACACTACCAACTCCGACAGCACAAGATGGCATGAAATTTGATGGTTGGTTTACTTCTATAACAGGTGGTTCAAAAGTTAGTAGATCATATATTCCAGCAGCAAGTGTAACAGTATATGCTCATTGGACGCCAGTGTATGACCCTGAAACAAGAATTAGAAGTCTTAATACTATAGGAATAAGTATAGCTGATGATGATCCAGATAATAATTTAAGATTTATAGGTGCTAATCCAAATAATTATGTAAGTTTCAATAATCAAAAATGGAGAATAATTGGAGTATTTGATGGTAAACTAAAATTAGTACAAGAATCAATTGGAAGCTATTCATGGAGTGTTTCTAAAGCTAATATTAATAATGGTTGGGGAGTTAATCAGTGGGGACCAAATGACAGTGGTTATACAGGTGCACCTATAATGAAACTATTGAACCCTGGGTATGAAAATGACACAGATTTTAAGTGTAAAAAGGAAACAGTTTGGCACTTTGCTTCTATATCATGTGGCAGTGATACTGATTCCGATTATACAACAGGGTTAGTTAATAATAGTTTATATTGGAATGCTTCAAGTGGTAAGTGTTACACATTTGGTAATTATAATGTGGAAGACTGTGACTTTACTTCAACTGGATTAAAGGATGTAAAGAGTAAAAACATGATTGATGATGCTATGTGGTATTTAGGAACTGTTGATGTTGCCAATAATACTTTTACAGCAGGAACATATAATGCTAGCATTGCATATAATGCGGAACATTCAAATTATAATGGTAAACAGTGCGCTAGTGGGGCGTTTTGTGCAGATACAGTTGCTAGAACAACAAGATGGCAAGGCAAAGTAGGACTTATTTATGTATCTGATTACGCATATGCCACGGGTGGGGGTAATACATATAGTAGAAATGATTGCTTAAATAGCTATATTGGAGAATCTAAATCTATAAATTGGTCTAGTAACTATGTTGAGTGTAGCAATAATGATTGGTTATTGAATAAAAATGAAGGTACATGGACTATATCCCCATCATCAAGTAGTAGTATGAGTATGATTGTGTTTTCCATAAACAATACAGGTAATATTCAATCGAATATTGCAGCGCATCATAATTCTATTCGTCCTACCATTTATTTAAAGACTAATGTTAAGTTTATTGGTGCTGGTACTGGTACAAAATCTAATCCATTTGTTTTGGAATTGATGGACTGATAAAGAAAGAAGAGAAATCTTCTTTTTTTTGTTTCAAATAATTTATTAATACATAGAATACTTTAGGAGGTAATTATGTATAATAATGAATTTTTTAATACTATGGAAAGTAATATAACTGGTGATAATAATGTGGTTAATCAAGATATGGATGTGGATGTTAATATGATGAATTACTCTCAACCAATAAATAATACTATGCCTATGAATAATAATGGAGTACAAGAGAGAGTAATTAATAGGACTTTTGTTCATGAGGTTCCACATACTTGTCCTATCCATACACGTATTATTAATCATCATGTATATAAACATACTTATAGACCAGTATATACATGTTCCGAAGAGAATGTATGCAGTAATGTAGAATGTGGATCTTGCTGTAATTTTAGATAATAGAAAGAAGCAATTCTTTCTTTTTTATTGTTGTATTGCGAACAAATGTATTATATAATAAAGATGTAGTAAATTGTAAAGGGGGAATGTACATGAAAGACAAAAAGCTACAAACAATATCTAATCTATTTGAGGGAAAGGAGATAAGAAGTATTTGGGTTCCTGAAAAGGAAGATTATCAATTCAGCGTTGTTGATGTGATTGCTGCTTTGACAGATAGTAGTAATCCAAGAAAGTATTGGTCAGTACTAAAACTGAGACTAAAAAAAGAAGGAAGCCAAGTGACTACAAAATGTAGTCAGTTAAAAATGTTGGCACCGGACGGAAAAATAAGATTAAGGGATACTTTAGATACGAATGGTATATTTAGATTGATTGAATCAGTGCCATCACCTAAAGCAGAACCATTTAAGTTGTGGTTAGCTCAGTTGGGTAGCGATAGGGTTGATGAAGTATTTGATCCTGAAAAAGCAATAGTAAGAGCAATCGATTATTATAAAAAACGTGGTTATGATGATAAATGGATTGAATCAAGAATACATGCGATTTTTAAGAGAAATGAATTAACTGATGTTTGGAAAGAAAATGGTATTGAAGATGGAGTTGAATATGCTATATTAACCAATGATATTTATAAAGAATGGTCGGATATGACAGCATCTGAATATAAATCATATAAAGGAATAAGAAAAGAAAATTTAAGAGATAATATGTCGGATATAGAAGTAATCTTAACGAATTTGGGTGAGACAGTTACAAGAGATATTGTTAAAAATGAATAACCGGTTGGATTAAATGAGAATAGGAAAGTAGCTAAACGTGGAGGTAGTGTTGCTAAAAAGACAAAAGAGTTTTACGAAGAAACTACTGGATTAAAAGCAATTACTAAAAATAATTCTTTGAATTATAAGTACTCTAATAATAATATGCTGAAGGAAAAGTTTGATGAGTATAATGGTCCTAATTTAGCTAAAGAATTTGAATTGGATGAACCTAATGGCAAAGAAATTTTATAGTTGTAAATACTTTTGTAAATAATTTTGTCAAGTTGTGTCTATTTACTTGAAATTTACATTTTGCTTGTGTATTCTAATAATAGGGAGTGTGATATTAATGATCTATCCTTCAATTGATAAATTACTTAATATTGTTGATTCAAAATATGAACTTGTTCATATAGCAGCAAGAAGAAGTAAAGAAATTTCAAGAGACGGTTATCTACAAATGCCTGAATCTGAATATACGAGTAAAAAGAATATTGGAAGGGCCCTTGAAGAGGTCGCTGAAGGCTTAATCGAGGTGAAAAAAAGAGGCTAATAGCTTCTTTTTTTATGTTATAATTTTTATAGGTGGTGATAATCATGAAAGTTATTAAATATAAGAAACTTACTGGTAGTAGATATAAAGTATATTTAGAAGACAATCATGAATTATTACTATATGAAGATGTTATTCTTAAATACAATTTATTAATTAGAAAAGATATAGATGAAGAATTAATTATAGAGATGGATAAATATAATCAAGAATGTGATGTATATTATGTAGCTCTTAATAGTATCAAAAATAGATTTAGAAGTATATATGAGCTTAGAGGTATCTTATTAAAAAAAGAATATCCTAGTGACTTAGTTAATAGTGCTATTGAAAAACTAATTGGACAAGGTTATTTGAATGATAGAAGTTATTGTAAGAGTTTTATTAATAATCAAATGATTACTACTAATAATGGGCCTTTTAAAATAATTAGAGAATTAAATGAGAAAAAAGTTGATTCAGAGATAATTGATGAAGAAATATTAGTGTTTTCTGAAGAAGAACAGTCTATTAGAATTAGAAAATTAATAGATAAAGGAATTAGATCTAATCATAATAAGGGTGGAGTTGTTTTAAAACAAAAAATATATAACGACTTAAAGAATCTTGGATATGATGTATCTTTAATAAATAGTATTATTAGTGAATATGAGTTTTCTAATAATACTGATATTGCTAAAAAAGAATATGAAAAGTTATATAGAAAGTATAGTAGAAAGTATACTGGTGATGAATTAAAATACAAGATACGAGAGAAGATGTTTTTGAAAGGATTAAGTTATGAAGAAGAATAAAAAAAGTATTATTGTACTTATTATTGCTAGTATTTGTATGGGAATATTTTTACTTAATTTTGTTCGAATAGAAAGTGATTATTTTTGGCATGTAAAAGCGGGGGAATATATGTTTAAAAATGGTATTCTTACTCATGATGTATTCTCTTGGATTGTTAATGGGAAATATTGGATGAGTCATGAGTGGTTATTTGAATATATTATATATGGTTTAAAAGACTTATTTCCTATGAAACATATTTTGGTTTATAATGCTATTTTTATTAATTTATTATTAATAGTTATTGTTTTAACTAATAAAGAAAAATATTCTAAGAATATGTTGTTTAGTTTATTTTGGATATGTTTATCCATGATATTTATTTCTTTTATGCAAGCTAGACCTCATTTAATGAGTTATACATTATTAGCTTTAAGTATTTGGGTATTATTTGATAATTATAATAGAAAAGATTCTAAGATTATTTATTTATTACCATTAATTTCATTGGTATGGGCTAATATTCATGGTGGTAGTAGTAATTTACCATATATTTTATGTTTAATATTCTTTATAGCTGGTTTAGTATCATTTAAATTTAAAAAAATTGAGAGTGATAGAATTTCTATTAAACAGTTAAAAAAGTATATATTAGTTTTTATTTTATCAATTATATCTGTATGTATAAATATACATGGTATTAAAATGCTTTTATATCCTTATCAAAATATGGCTGATACTACAATGCTTAATAATATTATGGAATGGGCTCCAACTAACTTAAATATGCCAGGACATTATGTTTACATTTTATTAGTTTTAATAATACTTATAATTATTCTAATTAGTAATAAGAAGATTAGATTTATTGATTTATTATTACTTGGGGTATCTATATTTTTAGGATTAAAAAGTACTCGTTTTTGGGCATATACTTATATTATTATGAGTTATATAGTATTTGATTATATTGGGGAAAATAGATATGGGAAAATAGTATATATAAGTATATTATCTTATTCTATAGTACTAAGTTTATTTACTGTTTTTAATTTTGGTAATATAGTTAAACGAATTAATACTTATCAATTAGATAGTGAAATGATAAGTATTATTAAAAAAGATAATCCTAAGAGATTATTTAATATGTATGATTATGGTGGAGAATTAATATTTAATGATATTAAAGTATTTGTTGATGGTAGGGCAGATTTATATTCTAAGTATAATTTTAATGATTATTTGAGTATATCTAATTTAACTGGTGATTATGTAGGATTAATTAATATATATGATTTTGATTATTTCTTAGTATCTAAAGATTTTCCAATATATAATTATATGATTCATTCTAATCAATATATGGTTTTATATGAAAATGAGAGTTATGTATTATATAAAAAAATAGTTAACTAATGTTAACTATTTTCTTGTGCAGATTTAATTAATTCTTGCATATAATCATCATATGCTTTTTTTAGTACATCATCATTCCATTTTATTTTATTATCTTCTCTTATACTTATTAATGATTTGTAGTATAGAGTTGTATCATTATCAAGTTTTTGTGTTCTTAATGTTGATTTAATACTATCTTTTACATCTTCTAATTTTGCTTTATTCTTTTCATCTGTTTTTAGAATTATATGATATCCATATTCTGTTTTTATTGGTTCTTTTGTATATTCATTCTTTTTTAATTCTTTTACAGCATTACTAAATTCTTCAACCATTTCACTTAATTGGAAATATCCTAAATCTCCACCATTAGATGAATTTGATTTATCTTCTGAATACTTTTTAGCTAATGTTTTAAAACTCTTACCACTTTTTAATTCTTTTATTACTTTTTTAGCTTTTTCTAAGGCTTTTTTATTTGCTTCTTCTTTTTCTTCATCTGTAGCATTTTCTTTAACATCAACTGTGATTAAAATATGTGATGCTCTTATTTCTCCAAATATGTTTTCATTATAATATTTTTGTATTTCATCATCTTTAATAGTACTTTCAACATATTCTTCTACAGCTTTTGTTCTTCTATAGTTTAAACGTATTTTTTCTTTTACTTCTTGTTCATCATCTGTACCATAGTATTGTTTAATTACAGCTTTATATGTATCATCATCTGATCCATAATATTGTTTAATTTGTTCTATTTGATTTTTAATATATTCATTTTCTTCATCATTTTCTTTATATTTCTTTGATAAGATACTTGTATCTATCATATTTATTAAACTACCAATACCTGCTTTTTTAATTTCATCGTAATATTCTGTTGCAGTAATTTTATTGCCTTTTACTGATACTGCTACTTTAGAACCATTTTTTACTGGTATTTCTTTACCACAACCTGTAACTATTAATACTGCTATTAGTAATGTACTAACCCCTATAATTATTTTATTTTTTTTCATATTAAATCCTCCTGTACATATTAAATAATAACAAATATTTTTATATCTTGCAAATAATATGAACATATTTTTATTTTTACCATAAAATACTTTGAAGGAGGATTATTCATGACTAATTGTGGTTCAAATACAACTGGTGGTGCTATAGTATTAGTTTTATTCATACTTTTAATTATTATTCTTGGTACTCATATTTAAGGAGGTGAATTATATGCAAAAAAGTAATTCTAATGGAGGTTTAATAGTTATAGTACTTTATATATTATTAGCTATTTTATTAACTGGAAAATAAAAAAATACCTTTATGGTATTTTTTATTATTTATTTAATTTGTTATATACTTCTTCAAGAGGTAATATCTTATTTTTATCATAAGTGAATTCTAATAAATCATCATCATATCTAGGTGTTAAATGAATATGAAAATGTTTTATTTCTTGACCTAATTCATTATTTTGAGATATTGTTAATCCTTTACAATTTAATTTTTCTTTTAATAATGGATAGGTTTTTTCTCTAACGATATCCATTGTATGAGTAATTATTTCATTAGGTGTATCCATTATATTTACTAAGTGTTCTTTTGGTATTACTAATAAATGACCATTAGTAGCTGGATTAATATTCATAATAATAGCTATTAAATCATCTTCATATATAAATTTTCCAGGTAATTTTCTTTTTATAATCTTACAAAAAATACAATCTTCCATAAATCCTCCTAATTTAAATATTTATAAGTAATTTTATTCTCTTTTAATAAATTGCTTTTTTCATCTTTTATTATATCATTTACTATTTCTTTAGTTACTTTATCAGTTATATTTTTTATTTCTATTGATTCAGTTATATCATTCTTATTAGTAATAGTTATAGTATAACTTTTAGGTGTTATATCAGTGAATTTATCTAAGAAATTATTAATCTTATTAGTTATATTTTCTTCACCCCATTTATCTATTACTAATTCTTTTTTTATTATAAAGAATTTTAATTCTAATAAGTTATCTTCTTTAATTATTTTTTCTTTTACTGTATCAGTATATTTATCTAGAGTAGAAGTTATTTCTATATCACAATTAGTATTAGTTTTATTATTTATTTCTTTCTTTAATTTCTTTTTAATATAATTTAATAAGTTTTTACCTTCTATGTAGTCTTTTTTATAAGTATCTGTTATTTTTCTATTATAGTAATTTATATAAAAATAGTGATTTTTATTTTCTTTAGATTCTACTTTCATTGTATAAGTAGTATTTTTATAAGTAATTTTATTTGTTTTTAAATCTAAATTTTTATATTTTTCTTCTATATAAGTATTCATCTTTTTAGTTACTTTAGGAATCATAATACTTCCAAATTTTTCAGTTACTACTATTACACCTAATAATACAAAGACAATGAATGCAAATACTCCTCTTTCAAAGGATAATTTTTTTTGTTTATTCATAAAATCACCATTTTTATTTTAACTTATAAATTGAAAAAATACAATTTATATATTTTTATTAAAAATTGTTGTTTTGAACTATTTTTTGTGATATATTTAATAGTAGATTATAGTAGATAGTAGGTGCATATTATGGAAATTAAGAATGGTTTTGTTCAATGGAATGGTAGAAGTGATATTCCATGTACATATGCTGAAATGGAAGATGGTACAAAATATTATTTTAAACAAGAACTACAAAATGGTAATCATATAGTAACTACATCATTATTAGAAGCAGTAGATCCAATGGCAAATGCTAAAAATATTGGATTGATGGATAAGAATGGTAACTTAGTTATTCCTTGCGTTAATCGTTCAATTAAGGTAGTTGGGGAGGTATAGTATGGGAGAAATATTGTTAGTAGAACCAGCAGAAGCAGTTAGTGAAAATGTCCAAGAAGCAAATAAATTGAGACTAGATCCATTATCAGCTACTAGATTAGTTAGTACACCTGCTCAAATAAAAGGAAAAATAAATGCTAAAATGAGCCCAGAGGGTAGATATTTAGCTAATGATCAATTTTCAGAAGCTACTATTACTGATATTGATGGTACTAATTTAGTTAATAATGAGTATTATAGTTATGTTGCTAGAGATAAAGATAAATTATTCTTAGCAAAGAATAACGCTGATACTGATGTTGTAGAATTTTCTATTCCTAATATGAAAATTATTGAGAAAGAAATTACGCCAGTTCCAGATACAGAAGTAAAACAAGAAGTTGTAATACCAGCAATAGAAACAACACCTGTTCAAGAGACTGTAACAGAACCAGTTGTTGAAAATAATAGTGTTGTACCTAGTGACTTAACTAATTTATATGAAAATAATGATTTAGGTGAGAATATATCAATTTCTTCAGATGATAATATCACTTCATTTGATAATATTGGAGAAGAAACACCAACAGTAGAAGTTGATAGTGGAGATGAAGTTGTTGAAGAAATTCCAAATGAAACTGATAGAGAAACTGAACTTGAAAAGAGATTAAGTTCATTAAATGATAAGTTTGGAGATATGAACACTTTATTAGAACAATATGAAAGTAAAAATACTAATGAAGAAATAAATAATAATGATGATGTATTTAATACTTCAGATATAAAAGTAGATACAATATATGATATTGAAGATGAAGATGTTATTGATTATCCATCTATTGATGAAGGAATAAAAGAAGATGCTCTTGAAAATGGAGTAAAAATAGTAAATGATTTAATGAGAAAATATACTGAAACATCTAATGCATTAAAAGAATCTTTAGATAGAGAAGAAAAATTAAAATCTTCTAGAAGAATTCTTGCAGATAAGTCTAAAGTTTTAAGTCAAAAATGTGAGACATTAACATTACAAAATCATACTTTAGAAGCAAAAATTAGTAAATTAGAATCAAGAAATGAAACACTAGAAAGTAAGATTAATGATGGTAATAGAGTAAATGATTTACAAAAGCGTGAGATTGAAGAATTGAAACGTGAAAATAGTAAGTTACATGCTCAAGTTGATAGTATAAGAGACTTTACTGATGTACTTGCAGATGCTAGTGCATTAATAAATGATAATGACTATGATAATTCATATCAAAGAGTCGCTTAATATATAAAAAATCAACATTTCGTTGATTTTTTTGTTTATATTAGTTTTTTTATGTTAAAATATAAGTGATTTTTAATTAATTGGTTTAATTAAATAGTTATATTTATTTGTTTTGAATAAATTATATAAATGGGGTGAAATTATGAATAGAGAGGATTTTCCTATATTAAGTAATGGTAAGATATACTTTGATAATGCAGCTACTACATTAAAACCTAAATGTGTAATAGATGCTATGAATAAGTATTATTTAGAATATACAGCTAATATACATAGAGGAGATTATGATGCTGCTACTATTACTAATGAGAAATATGATAATGTTAGAAATATAGTAGGAGAATTTATTAATTGTGATCCTAAGACTGTTATATATACTAGTGGAGCAACTCATTCTTTAAACATAGTAGTATTTGGATTTATGAGATATTACTTAA
>JAFZPS010000051.1 GCA_017550205.1 Bacilli bacterium
AATAATCAAATCTAGCTCTTTTATTTAATATTTCCATAATTATTCACCTGTAACTCCCCATTTAAGTTCAGAGTATCTACTAGACACTACTCCTTGATATTTATTTCTTAAAGACTCATACCCTGAAAGTATACTATTATTCAATTGAGAATAAGGATATACTTTAAAATTACGTTTTCCACCATAATATGACTTAGTATAAGTAAGTTCTGCATGTGGATCTTCTACTGTAACAGTAACCTTATCATCAACATCTACTTTCTTCTTGATTTTTACACTCATCATTAAACCAGTTAATCTTTCATTACCTTCTTGGTCAGAAATAAGATTTCCTAATGAATAAATAACAAAAGTCTTACCATCATTAATATATTCCACAGGTTCAACTACATGTGGATGTGCTCCTATTATTAAAGCTACACCTTGTTCTGATAAGAAATCTGCTATATGAGCTTGACTATAATCCACTCTTAAGGAATACTCAGTACCCCAATGCATAGCCACTATAATAATATCTACTTTATCTCTAATCTTTTCAATATCAGCTTTAGCTTTTTCATCAGAATAAACATTATTTAAATAATCTTTACCATATGGAGTCTCTAATCCATTAGTCCATGTAGTATATGATAAAAATGCATATTTAATACCATTCTTTTCATGTACCTTAGTAATAGAAGCCTCTCTATCTTCATAAGAAGACCATTGTCCTGAAGTAACAACCTCTGGATGTTTCTTCCAATAAGCAACTGAATTTAATACACCTTGTTCATTCTTATCCATTGTGTGATTAGTAGCTAAACTGACTAAATCAAAACCTGCATCTATAAAAGCATCTCCTACTTCATATGGTGAATTAAATCTAGGATAATTAGAATACCCTAATTCTGGTCCACCTAATACAGTTTCTTGATTATAATAAGCTAAATCATATTTAGAAGCAATAGGTTTAATTAACTCTAATTGAGGTTTAAAATCAAAACCATTACCAGTTCTAGCATCTTGATACACACTACTATGTATTAAAGCATCCCCTACCATAAATAAACTCATTTCATAATCTTGTGGTACTTTTACTTCTACTTGTTTTTTTTCTTTATTACTATATTTTACAAAGTAAGATGAAATATCAAAAAAATCTAAAGCAAATATTCCTAATACTATTATTAATAATAATATAATAACTATTCTTAAACCTTTTTTAGCCTTTATCTTTTTCTTTGCCATACTACACCTTCCTTACAACTTCAAAATCAATAGTTTGATCTTCTTTAGAAGCTCTAATTACTTTAACAACCACTTTATCTCCTATAGAATACTTAATATGAGTTCTTTCACCTGTTAAAGTCATTCTTTCTTCATCATAATGGAAGAAATCAGGCATATCTTTAATAGGAACTAAACCTTCTATTAAATTAGGCAATTCTACAAACATACCAAATGAAGTAACAGAAGAAATCATACCTTCAAATTCTTCTCCAATATGTTTTTCCATATATTCAGCCATCTTCATATCTTCAACTTCTCTCTCACAATCAACTGAAGCTCTTTCTTTTTCTGAAGAATGTTCTGCTATATAAACAAGTTTTTCTTCCCATTTATGAATAGTATTCATATCTATTCTATTATCAAATAAATATGTTCTTAATAATCTATGTACTGTTGTATCTGGATATCTTCTAATAGGTGAAGTAAAATGTGTATAACACTTACTAGCTAGTCCATAATGTCCTAAATTATCTGGACTATAAACAGCCTTTTGCATACTTCTAAGTAATAAACTAGAAAGAATAGGATATTCCTCCTTATCTTCTAATTGTTTAAGTATTCTTTGTATAGTAGTTGGTTTCATATCTGAAACATTACCAGTAATAGTATACCCTAAATTAGAAACAAATCCTAAGAAACTTCTAATTTTCTCTTCTTTTGGATATTCATGTATACGATAAATAAATGGTAAATTCATAAAATATATATGAGTAGCTACACATTCATTAGCCGCAATCATAAAGTCTTCTATTAAGTTTTCCCCAGTACCTCTATCTCTTAATACTACATCTACTGGTACACATTTATCATCAACTAATATCTTAGCTTCATCTATACCAAAGTCTATATAACCTCTATTTACTTTAGCTTTACGAAGTATAGTAGCAAGTTCACTCATTAATCTTAAATTATCAGCAAATTCTTCATATCCATCAGGAATTTCATTATCTTCTAATACTTTATTAACATTCTTATAAGTCATTTGAATACGAGACTTAATTACACTAGGAAATATTTCATAATCTAATTGCTTTCCATCTTTATCAAATTCCATAACACAAGAGATAGCTAATCTATCAACTTCTGGGTTCAAAGAACATATTCCGTTACTTAACTCATGTGGAATCATAGGTATAACTCTATCAACTAGATAAACACTAGTACCTCTTTCCATAGCATCTATATCAAGTGGAGTACCTTCTTTTACATAGTATGATACATCCGCTATATGCACACCTAACTTATAATTACCATTTTTAAGTTTCTCTATTGATATTGCATCATCGATATCTTTAGTATCATCTCCATCTATAGTAAATATAACTTGATCACGTAAATCACGTCTACCCTTTAAATCAGATTCATGTACTTCCATAGGAATAGACTCTAATTGTTTCTTAGTTTCTTCTGAAAAATCAATATCAATATTATATTTGTATATAATAGATAAAATATCTACTCCAGGATCATTAATATGTCCTATAATTTCTACTACTTCACCTTGATATTTATTATCACCAAGTTTTTTACCTAATTCTACTACTACTTTATGTCCATCTACTGCATTTTTAGCCTTATCACTAGGTATTTCAATATCAAGTTTAATTTTATTATCATCTAAAGTAACATGACCTATACCCTTCTTATCAAATTTAATAAGTCCAATATATCTAGTTATCTTTCTTTCAATAATTCTAAGTACTCTACCTTCTAATCTAGATAAATTCATTTTACTAGTAATTTCTACCAAAACTATATCATCATGAATAGCTCCATTCATATTATCACTAGATATATATATATCATCTTCTAATCCACTAACTTCTACAAAACCAAATCCCTTTTTATTAACACGCATTATACCTTTTTTCAAGTGACTATCTTCAAGCATCATATACTTATTCTTATTAGATCTATAGATAATAACTTCATCTTCTAATTTTCTAAGTTCTTCACTTAACTTAGTAGTATCTTCAACAGTCTTAATACCTAATAAATCTTGTATTTCATATATATCAATAGCTTTATCTGAATTTTTTAAAATATTAATTATATCGTCTCTCACTAGGACCACCTTCTACTACATACATTATACTTTATTTTTAGACAAAAAAAAAGGACAAAGTCCTTTTAATTACATAAACATTGATATTATACAAATTACAAAGAATGCAAATCCAAGTAATGCAGTAATTCTAGTAATTACTAATTCAGATCCTCTTTCTTTACGATTAGCAAATAATTCACTTTGTCCACCAGATATAATTTGAGGACCACCATCTGCTTTAGCACTTTGTAATAAAACAAGGATAATTAATAAGATTGATATAACTAATAATGCAATTTTCATATTATTCCTCCTAAACAGTATATATATTATCATATTTACTGTATTTATGCAAATTATTTATTTAACTTCTCTTCTATTCTAAGTAATTGATTATATTTACAAATTCTATCTGTTCTAGACATAGAACCAGTTTTAATTTGACCTAAATTAAGTCCTACAGCTAAATCAGCAATTGTAGTATCTTCAGTTTCTCCACTTCTATGTGAGATAACTGTTTTATAACCATTAGCTCTAGCTAGTTCAATAGTTTCAATAGTCTCAGTAATAGTACCTATTTGATTAACTTTTAATAAAATAGCATTACCCGCATGATTATCTATACCCATTTGAAGACATTTCTTATTAGTAACGAATAAATCATCACCAACTAATTGAACTCTATCTCCAATTCTCTCAGTAATCTTTCTAAATCCTTCCCAGTCATTTTCATCTACTGGATCTTCAATAGATATAATCGGATATTTATTAACTAATTCTTCAAAGAAATCAATTAATTCATCAGTAGTAAGACTTCTTCCTTCTCCTACTAAATTATATTTACCATCTTCATAGAATTCACTAGCAGCTACATCTATTCCTAAGAATACATCTTTTCCTGGAACATAACCAGCTCTAGTAATAGCTTCAATAATTAAATCAAAACCTTCACTATTAGATTGTAGATCTGGTGCAAAACCACCTTCATCTCCCACTCCAGTAGCAAGTCCCTTTTCATTTAATACTTTCTTAAGATTATGGAATACTTCAGCTCCTACTCTAAGTCTTTCAGCTATTGTATCTCTTTCTGGAATAATCATAAACTCTTGAAAATCTAACTTATTATCAGCATGAGCTCCACCATTTATAATATTCATCATTGGACGAGGTAAAGTCTTACCATTACCAATATATTCATATAAATCTTTTCCTGCATTAATTGCACTAGCTTTCAAAGCAGCCATACTAATACCTAAAATAGCATTAGCACCGAACTTAGATTTAGTAGGAGTACCATCTAAATTAATCATTGCATAATCTAATTCTTTTTGATTTTCTGCATCCATTCCAATAACTAAGTCACGAAGTGGGCCATTAACATTAGCTACTGCTTTTAATACACCTTTACCAAGATATCTAGATTTATCTCCATCTCTTAACTCTAAAGCTTCTCTTTCACCAGTAGAAGCACCACTAGGAACCGCAGCTCTACCAATAATTCCATTTTCAAGTATTACGTCTACTTCTACAGTAGGATTTCCTCTAGAATCTAATATTTCTCTTCCTATAACATCTTTTATTCTCATATATACCTCCAATTATTTAATATTTCAAAACTTCTATCTACAAGAGATTTATCTTTAGAATTAACTATCTCAATATCTCCCAAAGTACTCTTAGTATTTAATAAATTATTAATAGTTAATTGATGTTTTACTTCATTAGCTACCCCTAAACTACCATCAAGTAACTCAGCATGAGGAACTACTCTTTTTATTCTATCCTTAATTAATGGATAATGAGTACAACCTAATACTACAGAATCACATTCTTTATAAGAATTTAATAACCTATCAAGTAATTCATCTATTTTATCAGTTTCATCCAATTCAATTAAATTAGCTAAGTCTTCTCCAGATACATTAATAATCTTTTGATTGGCATTATGATAATCATTAATAAGTTCATTTACTCTTTTAGAATTCATAGTATATGGTGTAGATAAAAGAACAGTATTCTTATAATTACCATCATAAGCTACTTTAATAGCAGGAACTGTACCTACAAAAATAGTATTAGGATACATCTTTCTAAGTTCTTTTATACAAGCAGTAGTAGCTGTATTACATGCAATTACTATTATCTTACATTCTTTTTCTAAAAGAAAATCAACTATGTTAGATACTATTTTTAGTAATTCTGCGCCACTTTTACTACCATAAGGGTTATTTATACTATCCTCATAAAACAAATAATCCTCATGAGGAAGTACTTTTCTTAATTCTATTAGTATAGATAAACCACCTATTCCAGAATCTAATATACCTATCCTATTATTCATTAACTTCACCTTTTAGTTCTCTAACTTTTCCTTTAAATTCAGCACCACGTACTTCACATTCTTTATATTGGTCCCAACTAGCACTAGCTGGAGATAATAATACTACATCTCCTGAAACAGCTATCTCACTACATTTATCAAAACCATCTACTAAATGTTCATAAACATATACATCTTTTCCTATACTCTTAGCATATTCTGCTACTCTATCACGACATTGTCCAATAGCAATAATAGCTTTAACATAATCCATATAAGGAGTTAATTCAGAAAAATCTTGCCCTCTTTCTAATCCCCCTAAAAATATTATTATAGGTTTTTTAAAACTAGATAACGCTATTTGAGCACATTTAATATTAGTAGCCTCTGTATCATTATAATATTCTACTCCATTAACAGTATCAACATACTCTAATCTATGTTCAACACCTTTAAAATTAGAAACTACTTCTTTAATAATATCATTAGATACACCATATTCTTTAACAGCCATAATAGCTGCCATTACATTTTCTACATTATGCATACCTTTAATTTTAATATCATTTATATTCATTACTTCTTCATTATAATAATAAATATTATTACCAACTAAATGACATCCATCAATATTTTCTTTACTAGAAAAATATCTTTTTATACTACTAACGTCATTAAGTTTTTCCATAACATCACTATTATCATAATTCATAATAGCAATATCATCACTAGATTGATTATAAAACATTCTAGATTTAACTTCTTTATAATAATCATATGTTTTCATAAAATCTATATGTGCTTCTGATAAATTAGTAAAAATACCTACATGAGGATGAAAATTAATAAAGTTTTCTCCTTGTTGGCAAGAACACTCTATAACTATGATATCTCCACTCTTAACATCTTTTAATATACCAGATAAAGGATATCCAATATTACCAGCTAAATGAACTTTTTCCCCAAAAGCTCTATGCATAATCTCATAAGTTAATGATGTAGTGGTAGTCTTACCATTAGTACCTGTAATTCCAATAATAGAAACATCTTCAGGTAATAATCTGTAGGCCATCTCTACTTCATTAATAACTTCTATTCCAAGTTCTCTTGCCTTTAATACATATTTATGATCTATTGGTACACCAGGATTCTTAATTAAATAATCAAATGAAGAATCAAGTAAATCATCTGGATGTGATCCAAATACTAAATTAACACCTAAACTTCTTAATTCTGCTACTTGGTCTTTATCCATCTTATCTTCAGTCTTTGCTTCATTTAAAAAAACAGTATTACCACGCTCAGCCAACATCTTAGCTGCACCATATCCACTTCTTGCCATTCCTAATATAAGTATTTTATTATCTTTAAACATATTATCACCAATAATAGTATACTATAATTCACTTTTTTTTACTATAATAATTGAAAGACTTTACTTGATTTGATATAATTAGTTATGGATAGGAAGTGGGCAAATGAAAATAGTAAAGTTAAGTGCTGAACAATTTGATAAGTATGCATCCCAACATAGATATAGAAATTACTATCAAACATCCGAATATGCAAACGTAATGGTTAAATTTGGCTATCGTGCCCAATTTCTAGGAATTGCAAACGACAATAATCAACTAATTGGAGCTACATTAATTATCTATAAAGAAGTATTTATGGGTAATAAAATTGCCTATGCTCCACATGGTATATTATTTGATTATGAAGATCCTGAAATCACAAAAGAATTTGCCAAAACACTAAAGAAAGTTTTATCTAGTCAAGGATTTATGTTACTAAGAATGGATCCATATATACCATTAACTATTAGAGATAGTGAAGGTAACATAATGAATTTCAATAATAAAGGCAATAGTATTGTAGAAAACTTAGTAAACTCTGGTTTTAAATATAAAGGAAAAACACTATACTTTGAAACAGAAAAACCTCGTTGGGAAGCTCTAATACTACTACAAAAAGATATTAGAGAAATATTCAATAAAGTAGATAAACGAACAAGAAATAAATTAAGAAGAGCTTCAAATAGCGGTGTAGAAGTAGTAAAAGATACAAATGTAGATATAAAAGAATTATATAAATTTATTGCTAAAAAAGAAAATAAACCAATAAACTATTATAAAACCATTTGTGATGTTTATGGAGATAATATAGATATATATTATGCTAAAATTAACACAGAAAAATTTCTAATTAATAGTAGAAGAAATTATGAAAAAGAAGTAGAATTTAATGAAACATTAGCCAATAAAATACAAGATATAAATTTAGATGAAAAAGATAGAGAAACATATCTTAATAAAAAGATGGAATCAGATAAATTAATAACTACATATAAAAATAGTTTATTAAAAGCCACTGATTTATTAAAGAATAATCCTAATGGAATACCAATAGGAGCTGCAATGGTTATTAAATATGATAATGCTGCATACCTATTTGCTGAAGGTATTGATGAAGAATATGGATATTTAAATGCCTCAACACTAATAAAATGGCAATTAATTGAAGATTATAATAATCAAGGTATAAAATACTTAAATTTAAATGGAGTCGTTGGAGATTTTGAAAATCAAAACGAATATAGTGGATTAAATGAATCTAAATTAGGATTTAATAGTATAGTCACTGAGTATATAGGAGAATTTGATATAATAACAAATAATTTAATATATACTTGGTATCAAAAATCAAGCAATAAAAAATAAAAAAAAGAATCGATTTAATCGATTCTTTTATTTTACCTTTACTTAATTATTTAATAATTTCAGTAACGTTTCCAGCACCAACTGTTCTTCCACCTTCACGGATAGAGAATTTAGTACCTTGTTCTAGAGCTATTGAATGA
>JAFZPS010000052.1 GCA_017550205.1 Bacilli bacterium
CTTCTTGAGTTAAACGACTCATAATACCATTAGAATAACGTCTAGAAATAGTATTACTAGCTCCTCCAGGAAATCTAATTATTTTACTTTCTTCTCCAGTAATTCTTTTAACTCTCTCTGAAACAATATTTAAATCATTAAAATATGATTCATCTGAAGCATAAACAATAGCATAATCATGACTAGCTGTATGAAGTGCTACTGTATGTCCTTCATCATACTCTCTTTTAATTAATTCATCTGGTCCTTTATTAGTAACAAAGAAAGTTGCTTTTACACCCTCTTCTTTTAAGATATCAAGTATTACATTAGTAGTACCACTATTAGGTCCATCATCAAATGTTAAATATATTATTCCATTAGACACAATTACTTTTCTTGTAGCAGTAGCTTTATTACCTGCTTTATCAGTAACTGTATAAGTTAAAGTATAATCACCTAACTTATTAGCATCCCAACTACCATCTCTTTTTACATCCTTAATTTCTCCATCACAATTATCAATAACTTTAACACCAGGATCATCATAAATAGCTCCAAGTTGAATATACATTTCTTCTCCACCAATAACTTCAATCTTAGGAGCTTCAACATCTTTATATAAAACTTTTTTAGTAATAGATGTAGTATTACCACTACTATCAGTAACACTATAAGTAACAGAAGATTTATCTCTACTTAAAACATTCTTAACTTTTAATTTCTTATCATAATTATCAGTAGCAGTAACTTTCTCAGGTACAAAATCACTTCCAGGACATACATAAACATCATTGTCTTTAATATCCATTTTAGGTTTTTCTAAATCCTTTACTAATACCTTACGAATAACTTTACGAGTAAATATACCTTTACCTACTTTATATGTAATTTTATATTCACCAAGTTTCATCCCATTAACTTTACCACTAACTTTAACATCTTTACTTATATCTTTACCTAAAGAAGTAGCTTTAAATCCTTTTTCTACATACTTAGATTCATACTTAACTATAGTGGGATTCTTACCCTTTAAACTAATATTAGGCAGTAATATGAATTCATATATTGAAAATATTATTCCTATCAATAATACAATTATTAAACCAATAATTAAAAATACTTTTTTCTTCATATCACACCACTCTTTTACACTATAAATTATATATAATTTATAGGTTTTTGTAAAGAAAAGATTACTTATCTTTTTCTTTTAAAAATTCCCTTAATAACTTAGTTAAAGCACGTTTTTCAATTCTTGAAACATAACTTCTCGAAATACCTAGTTTTTTAGAAATACTTTTCTGTGTTTCTTCCCTAGTATTATCAAGTCCATATCTTTTTATTATTATTCTCTTTTCCCTAGGATTTAATACATTAATATACTTATATAAAGACTTTATATTATCCTTAAGATCTATATCATCGCAAAAATCAGTATTCTCAACTTGTATAATATCTTGTATTTCTATTTCATTACCATCTTTATCATATCCCACTGCTTCATTAATAGAGATATCTTTACTATATTTATTATTCTTACGAAAATACATAAGTATTTCATTTTCTATACATCTAGCACAATAAGTAGTAATCTTAACTTTTTTATTATCTTTAAAAGTATCTACTCCTTTAATTAAACCAATAGTACCGATACTAATTAAATCATCATTATCAATTAACTTAGTATCATACTTTTTAGTAATATGAGCTACTAATCTAAGATTATGTTCTATAAGTTTATTTCGACAAGTGACATCACTATCTTTATTCTTAATACAATACTCTTCTTCTTCACTACTTAATGGTTCTAAAAATATATCATTAGAATAACTACCAGTAAAACAAAATAATTCTTTTATTAAATCAAATAAAAACATATAATCACCTAAGTAATTATATGTTTATTTTCTTTTTAATTTTCCTAGTACAGTTTTAAGTGAACTAAATAAGAACTTTCTATTAATTAAATATGCATATAAGACTACTACTACTAAATTAATAATATTTAATATTAAATTTCTTTGATAGTAAATAAATATAGAATAACTAAATATAATAATAGTATTAATTATAAATCCTTTACTAATCTTAATATTAACATGTTTTTTTAGATCTATATGTCTATATATCATCATTACAAAATAACTAATAGCTGTAGAAACTGCTGCTGCATAAAGTCCTATTTGCTTAATAAATACTATATTAATAACTATATTAATAAAAGCCCCAAGTACTGCAGTAGTAGCAACTTGCTTTGATAATTTCTTAGCAAGATATACTTGACTATATAAGCATATTGCTACATTAAATACACTACCTAATACTAAATAAGGTATATAGTTATAAGCATCAGCATACTTAGTATTAATAAGTAATGGGAATACAAATGGCATACAAGCAATCATACCTACTCCCATAGCTGTAAATAGTTTCATAATAGTATTAAATACATCACTAAAGAATTCATCTCTATCAGCACTATTTATATGTAATGCAGCACTTTCTGCCCAACTCAAATTAAATATTCCAGTTAAACTAGATATAATAGTTGAAAACTTATTACTAATAGCATATACTCCATTAGCTCCACTACCTAATATAAATGAAATAATAGTTCTATCACTTACATTCACTATCCACCAACTAATACTATTAGGAACTAGTGGTACAGAGTATTTATACATTTCTTTCAATAACTTAATATCTTTTAATTTAAAATCAATTAATTTATATAATTTTAATCTAATAAATAAATATAATCCACATATAAAATTAGCTAGTGCCATAGATATAATCATACCTTCTGCACCCATACCAAAATGACATATTAATATAATATTACTTATTACAGTAGTTAAACCAGTTAATATACAACTAATTGAAAAATCTAAAGTCTTACCAAAACCTCTAGCTACTTGTAAGAAGTTACCACCAAATACACATATAATTATATCTACTAGTATTAACCATCTAAATGGTACATTTATAAAACAAGTTACTATTACATATAAAATACTAAATAATGTTAAACTAATACATAATACAAAGAAATCATTACTAATAAGTTTCTTAGTATCTTTTTCTTTTCCTCTAGAATCTACTAACCATCTAAAGATACTCATTTCAAGTTCTAATGTAATTATAGGTACTAATAAAGTTACATAAGTTTGAATTAAATCAACAAGTCCATACTCTTTAGTAGCTAAATATGAAGTATATAAAGGAAGTAAAAAGAAAGATATTAACTGAGTACATACTTTTCCAAAGAAAATAATAATTGTATTCTTAGCTAATTGTTTTTTCTTATCCATTTAATCTCCTCCTTTTAATAAAACTTGTATATATAAAACTAGAAGTAATTCCCCCTAAAGTATCAATTAAAACATCAAGTATTTCTCCACTTCTACCTCTTATAAATAATTGATGTATCTCATCACTACAAGCATATATAAATACAAATAAAATTGTATATATTAATAATTTCTTATTATTTAAATCAAATTCTTTTAAGAAACTAATAAATGCTAATCCAAGTAAAAAATACAAAGTAAAATGAGCTGTTTTTCTAACATAAACAACATAATTTTCTAAGTAATAATCTTTTTCTTTATTAGTTAATTGTCTTCCTAAAACAAATTCACAAGTTCGAATAATTAATCCATCACTTCTACCAGTAGATTCAATATCATTCTCCCCTGAAAAAATAAATATAGTAACCATTATTATTAATACAAAAAATAATTTTATGATTTTTTTAATCATAATATCACCATAATAACTATACCATGAAATAAAAAAAAAAGAAAATTAATTAGTAACTTTCTCTCTTTCTTTACGGTTTTCTACTGCTTTTAAAGCTTCTTCTATATCATTAAAATATATTGTTCCTGTCTTAAGTTTTTCATATGTCTCATTACCTTTACCAAGTACTAAAACCATATCCCCTTCTTCTGCCATATCAACAGCTTTTTGAATAGCCTCTCTTCTATCAATAACTATTTCATAATTATTATGAGTTTCTTTTAATTCTTTAATAATATCTTCACATATTGCCATAGGATCTTCACTACGAGGATCTTCATAACAGAATATTGCATAACTAGCATTTTCTACAACAGCATTACCTACTTTAGGTCTTTTATAAGGATCTCTTTCACCTGCTTGACCAATAACTACTATACTTCTATTAATATCTAAAGTATGAACAAAATTTAATAAATTAGATATACCATTAGGAGTATGAGCATAATCTACCATAACATAATAATCTGTATTAGTATCAAGTAATTCTAATCTACCACTTACTTTAATATCTTTTATTTTAGATTTAATATCATCAAATTTAAATCCTAAAGCAAATACACAAAGTAATGCACAAGCTAAATTATATACATTAAAATCTCCCATTAAAGGACTATTAATTTTAAATTCATCTTCTAAATACTTAAATGTAATATCAGTATGATCTGGATATACTTTAAAATCTACTATTTGTAAATCATTATCATACCCTAAACCATAAGTTAATACTTTACCATTACAAGCACGCTTCATATCTTCAAAGTATTTATCATCATGATTTAGTATACAATATCCATCACTCTTAGTTTGTTTAAATAACATCTTTTTAGATTCTAAGTAATTTTCAAAACTACCATGTATATTTAAGTGTTCACTAGTTACATTAGTATAAGCAGATATATCAAAAGTCATAGCTTGAAGTCTACCTCTATAAAAAGCTTCACTACTTGTTTCAATAGATGCATACTTACAACCATATTCCACAAATTCATTTAAATACATATATAAATTTTGAGCATCAGGTGTAGTATTAGGATTATCCCCTGTAAACTTAGCACAACTTCTACCATTAGTACCAATGTATCCACATAAATCAGATCCAATTAATGTCTGAATTATTGTTGTAGTACTAGTTTTACCATCAGTACCAGTAACTCCAATCATAGTAAGATTTTTATCTGGATAATCATAAAACTTTTGACATAAATACGGTAACTCCTTATTAGTATCTTCTACTCTTACTATAGGAACTTTCTTTTCTCCTACATCACGACTAACTACTATACAACTAGCTCCATTAGAAATAGCCTCATCAATAAAATCATGTCTATCAGCAGTTACTCCCATGGTACATATAAATAATTCTCCAGGTTTTATTTCTTTAGAGTTTATACTAATACCAGTAACTTCAACATCACTATCAATATCATATAATTCATTTAATTTTTTCATCATATCACCTAATATAATTATACATAAAAATAAAAATAAATTAAAGATTTTTATTGATATAAAATAGTATTTAAGATAAAATTATATAAGGTGATATAATGAGACCAATGATATTTGGAGCTGGAACAGATTTAGGAGTTCATATAGATGGAGCTCAACTAGGACCAATACAATTAATAAATGATTTAAAATCATTTTATACAGGTGAAACAATGCTATTTGAAAGAGATAAAGATATTATAAAAAGTCGTAATCTTTCAGATAGAAGAAAAAATGAATATGAGATAGAAAAATTCAACTCAGAATTATACAAAAACATGGTAGAAAAAATAAAGGAAGAATACTTCCCTATTATGTTAGGTGGAGATCATTCAGCAGCTATAGCCTCTATCTTAGCTAGTGCTAAAGTAAATGTAGATATTGGAATAATTTGGATAGATGCTCATACAGATTATAATACCTTTGAAACAACAATAACGGGTAATATCCATGGACTACCTCTAGCCGCAGTAACAGGATATAAATGTAATGAATTAAGAAGTTATCATAATGGTAAAATAGTTCAACCATCAAGAACTGTAATAGTTGGAGCTAGAAGTATAGATGAAAAAGAAAAAGATAATTTAAGATATGCAGGTGTTACAGTATTCTCAACACAAGATATAAAAGAAAAAGGAATAGAAACTGTAATGAAAGAAGCATTTGAAATAGCTGGTTATAAAACAAAAGGAATACATGTAAGTTATGATTTAGATGTAATTGATCCTGATATTGCACCTGGTGTATCTATACCAGAATTTGATGGAATAAATGAAGAAGAAGCTATGAAAATAAATGAATATATAATTAATCATATGAAAGATGTAGTTTCATTCGATTTAGTAGAATTCAATCCCCTAAGAGATGTAAATAGAAAAACAGAACAAATTGCTTTAAATATATTAGCCCAAGTAATTAAAGCTGTTGAAAAGAAAAAGAAATTTGAAACTAAACAATATTATTAAAATAAAAAAGAACTTAAAAGTTCTTTTTTTATTCTTCAGTTTTTTCACTATATTTTACTAAAACTTCTCTAGGTTTAGAATTACCAGTAGCTGGTCCTATAACACCATTCTCTTCTAATTCATCTATCATAGTAGCAGCTTTATTATAACCAATCTTGAATTTTCTTTGTAATAATGATGCACTAGCTTTTCCAGATCTAACTACAAAATCAACTATTTCATTATATAAAGCATCATCACTAGCTTCTTTAGCTTCTCTTGCTTCACTCTTTTCAGATACTTCTTCTTTCTTTTCTTCTTCAAGATTAGCAAATGTAGAATCATATGCTACTTCTTGTTGACTCTTAACAAAGCTAATAATCTTTTCTATTTCATTATCATGTATAAATGAACCTTGAATACGTATTGGTGAATTCATACCTATTGGTAAATATAACATATCACCTTTACCAAGTAATTTCTCAGCACCTGTTTGATCAAGTATAGTTCTAGAATCAATACCACTACCTACTGCAAAAGATATACGAGAAGGAATATTAGCTTTAATCAAACCAGTAATTACTTCTGTAGAAGGTCTTTGTGTAGCAACAATTAAATGAATTCCAGCAGCTCTTGCTTTTTGAGTAATTCTTAAAATAGAATCCTCAACTTCTTTAGCAGCTACCATCATTAAGTCACTTAACTCATCTATAATAACTACTATATAAGGCATCTTATCCAATTCTTCTCCAGGATGTGTTTTATTATAACGTCTTACATACTCATTATAACCTTCAATTTGCTTAGTACCAGTATTAGCAAACATATGATATCTTTTTTCCATTTCAGCAACCATTTTTCTAAGTAAAGTAGATGCTTCTTTAGGATCAGTTACAACTGGTCTTACTAAATGAGGTACTCCATTATAACAAGATAATTCAACTACTTTAGGATCTACTAAAGCAAGTTTTACTTCATCTGGTTTAGTTCTCATAAGTATCGCACAAATAATACCATTAACACAAACTGATTTACCACTACCAGTAGTACCAGCAATAAGTAAGTGTGGCATTTTATTAATTTCACATACCCCAATATCACCCATAATAGATTTACCAAGAGGTACCATTAACTTCTTTTCAAAAGAAGTTTTCATTACTTTACTATCCATTATTTCATAGAAACTAACTGCATTAGGATTATCATTAGCAAATTCAATTCCTACTGTAGATTTACCTGGAATAGGAGCTTCTATTCTAACATCTTTCTTTGATAAAGATAAAGCTATTTCTCTACTTAAAGTAGTTATTTTATTAACACGAGTACCACTAGCTATTTCTAATTCATATTGCGAAACAGTAGGTCCTACATGAACCTCTACTACCTTAGCAATAACTCCAAAACTCTTTAATACATTTTCTAGTTTAGAAATATTACCTTCAATAGCAGTATTATCTTCACTATTTTTATTTTTAGGTTTATTTAATATATCAAGAGGTGGTAACTTATAAGCTGGATTAATTGAATTACTAGTATGTACTTCTTCCACCATAGGTGTAGTAACTTCAGATGTATTACTCTTCTTTAAGTCTTCAGGACTAATTTCCCTCTTATTATCATCATCATCATTTCCATTACTAATCTTAACTTGTTTATTATTAAATAATTTATTATCCTCTTCTTTTATCTTACCTTCTACTTTCTCAACTCTTTCTTTAACAGCATCTAATCTATCTCTTATAAAATCAGCTATAGAAAAACCAGTAAACATACAAATACCAAGTACTATAAATACCCATGTAACTATCTGCATACCAGTATATGAGAATAACTTAGTAAATAGAATTGAGAATACTCCACCAATAATTCCACCACCTACACTAGCAGAATCACCTATAGTTCCAGTAGCCATCAAACTATTAAATCCCTTAACTAACTCATTCATTGTCTCTTTAAAAATTACACTACTATTAAAATCATTAACTTTAACAAATCCCCAATGCATAAGTGTTAAAATACCTATTATAAATAAATAAAATCCTAACATCTTAGTCGAAATAAACTCAGGCCAATCTCTTTTCCAAAAAGCATATAAACCAATTATAAATGCTAAAATTAAAAATCCCATATATACTGAACCAGATACAAATAATCCAAATGAAGCAATTATTCTACCAACAGGACCTAATTTAAATGCACCTATCATAGCTAAAATCACTACTATTAAAGCATATATTTCAACAGAAAGTTCAATTTTACCACTTCTAGATCTTCTTCTCTTTCTTTTAGCCATCAATTTCACCAATCTTTCTAGTATTATTATACTACATTTCTTTAATTTACAAGTATATTTAACTGTCTACTTGTCACAATTAAACACTATTTTTATCTTAATTAGATTATAACAAAAATATAAACAAAAAAAAAGAGCTTAAGCTCTTGATACATATTTAGAATCTGCAGTAGAAACTATTATAGTTTCTCCTTCTTCTATAAATAATGGAACTCTTACCATTAAACCAGTTTCACATTCTGCATCTTTAAGTGCATTATTTGAAGTATTTCCTTTAACAGCTGGTTCAGTATGAGTAACTACTAATTCAACTTTATCTGGTAAATCAATTCCTAAAATTTCGCCTTCATAACTAGTAATATATACTTCTAAGTTTTCTTTTAATAACTTTGTATTATTACCAATCTTATTAGCTGGAATTTCTAATTGATCATAAGTATCCATATTCATGAAATAATATACATCATTCATGTTATATAAATATTGCATTTGTTGTTTTTCAATTCTAGCTGTAGCTACTTTAACACCTGCATTAAAAGTTTGTTCAAAAATAGCTCCAGTTCTTAAATTCTTAAGTTTAGCTTTAACGATAGCTGCACCTTTACCAGGTTTAACATGTTGTGTTTCCATTACTACATAAATATTACCTTCATATTCAATAGTAATACCATTCTTTAAATCATTTGTACTTATCATATTATCACTCCTAAATTAAAAAATAAGTTAAAACTTATTTTATTTCTTTTCCTTATGTACTGTGTGTTTTCTACATCTAGGACAGTATTTATTCATTTCAAGAC
>JAFZPS010000053.1 GCA_017550205.1 Bacilli bacterium
AATAAATAATTAAGAAAACACATCGTGTTTTCTTTTTTTTTGTTATAAAAAAATTTTATAGTAAAAAAAATACTATAAAAATTTAAAATTTTTCTTTTAAAAAATAGAACTTTCATTTATAATAGAAAACAGTATTTTAAAAATTTGGGGGTGAATAACCAATGAATGAAAAATTACTTGTTTTAGTTATAAATGACATGGTTATATTCCCTAATAATGAAGTAAGAATAGAGTATGATAATACATACGATAAACCAATGATTGATATCGTTGAAAAGATTGATGACGGGCTTATGTTAATAGTTAATCCTATAGATAATGATGGGGTTAATTTAACATCTTTTCCTAAGTATGCGACTTTAGGAAGATTAAAATTAAAAATGAATGTACCTAATGGAAAAACAAGAATTGTAATAGAAGGACTTGATAGAGTAGAAATATCTGGTATAGAAGAAGATGGTAATTTCTATAAAGCTAATTATAATCCTATAGTTATTCCTAATAGTGATAATAAAGATTATTTTAATATTTTAATTAAGTCACTTGAAAGATACATTTCTAAAGTACCATATATGGGTAATGCTATTATGAGTCAATTAAATAATGTAGATAATTTAAATGACTTATGTGATTTAGTTGCTTCATTTTTACCAATTAGTTATGAAGAAAAAAAGAAATATATTAATGAAATTGATCCTTTAGTTAGAACTAAGAATTTAATTGAAGATATGAATCGTGATTTAAAGTTTGTTGAGTTAGAACAAAGGATAGAAGCAGAAGTAGAGCATGAACTTGATGCTACTCAAAAAGAATACTTTTTGCGTGAAAAAATAAAACAAATGCAAAAAGAAATAGGCGATGTAAATAATAAAGATAATGAAGTAGAAAGACTTAATAAAAAACTATCTAAATTAAAATGTAATAGTAAAGTAAAAGAAAAAATAAAACGTGAATTAGATAGATATGATACATTAAATAGTAATTCTCCAGAACTAGGAATGGTTAGAGAATATTTAGACTGGATGTTTAATTTACCTTGGAATCATTATACTAAAGATACTGAAGATTTAGTAAAAGTTAAAAGTATTTTAGATTCATCTCATTATGCATTAGAAGAGGTAAAAGATAGAATACTTGAGTATTTAGCAGTAAAACAAAATACTAATAATTTACGTAGTCCTATTTTATGTTTAGTAGGTCCTCCTGGTGTTGGTAAAACATCACTTGCTATTAGTATTGCAAAAAGTTTAAATAGAAACGTTGCAAAAATATCAGTAGGTGGAATCAATGATGAAGCTGAAATTGTAGGACATAGAAGAACTTATATTGGGGCTAATCCAGGAAGAATTATTCAAGGTATTAGAAAAGCAGGTACAACAAATCCAGTATTTATAATTGATGAAATTGATAAGATGACTAAAGATATTAAGGGAGATCCTGCAAGTAGTTTACTTGAAGTACTTGATCCAGAACAAAATAGTAAGTTCTCTGATCACTATATAGAAGAAGAATTTGATTTAAGTAAAGTTATGTTTATAGCTACAGCTAACTATGTAGAACAAATTCCATATGAATTAAGAGATAGATTAGAAATCATTAATATATCTAGTTATACAGAATATGAAAAATTAGATATAGCTAAGACTCATTTAATTCCAAAAGAATTAGAAGAACATGGTCTTACTAGTCTACAAGTACAAATAGAGGATGATGCTATTCTTACATTAATTAGGAATTATACTAAGGAAGCTGGAGTGCGTGAATTAGATAGAACTATTGCGACTCTATTTAGAAAGATTGTAAAGAAATTGTTACTTGAAAAGGATGTTGTTTTCTATAATATAGATAATTCTATGATAGAAGAATTACTTGGTAAAAAGAAATATATTTATATGGAAAATAATGAAGAAGATGAAATTGGTGTAGTTAATGGTATGGCTTATACTGTATTTGGTGGAGATATTCTTCCAATAGAAGCTAACTTATTTAAAGGAAAAGGTAATCTTGTATTAACTGGTTCTTTGGGTGATGTTATGCAAGAGTCTTGTCATATAGCATTAGACTATATTAAAGCTAATATGGAGTTATTTGGAATAGATAGTAAGATATTTGAGAAGAATGATATACATATTCATGTACCTGAAGGTGCTGTTAATAAAGATGGTCCAAGTGCAGGTATTACAATTACTACTACATTAGTTAGTTTATTTACTAATAGGAAAGTAGATAAGAGTATTGCAATGACAGGTGAAATTACTTTACGAGGTAAAGTACTAGGAATAGGCGGATTAAAAGAAAAAGTAATTGGTGCACATCGTGCAGGTATTAAAACTATTTATATACCTAAAGAAAATGAAAAAGATCTAGATGAAATACCTGAGGAAGTAAGAAAAGATATTAAGTTTATTACTGTAGATAAATATGAAGATGTGTTTAAATCAATATTTGGTGGTGAATAAGATGGAGACAAAAAAAGATTTAACAGATTTTCAGATGTTATTGTTATTAAAAAATCAATTAATTTTATCTCCAATTGATACTTTAAAAAAAATATATAGTGATATTAGTTGTTATCTTGTATTTATTGATAGTGTTGCACTTATGTTAAATGAAGAAGATGCATTCTTATATCTTAGTAAGGATTTTTCTAATAGGATAGGAGAAGTAATTGAACTTCATCGTTATGACATATTAACTAAGGAGACAATTGAAGAAATCAATGATATTACTATACGTTTAAATGAAATTGATAATAGAAATACTGATGATAGATGTAGAGTAATTAATAATTATATGTTATATCATGAGGATTTAAGAGAAGAAAAATATGATAAGTTAGATGATTTTGGTTATACATTAGCAAATGATTCAGTAGTATTTTTCAATCTTAAAGGTGATATTAATGAAACTACTAAGAGTGATTTTATAGTATCATCTATTACTTATTTTTTAAAAACAATACCTGAATTTTTTGATGATGAAAATGTACTTGAAAGAACAAAAAGTGTATTAGAAAATATTTCTAAAAGTGGTAGTATTTTTAATCCAAGTAAAAGAAGACTTGCTAAAGATGCTAAACTATTATTAAAAACTTTATATTAAGAAGAATAATAATTCTTCTTTTTTCATACTATTTTTTAGGAGGATATTATGAAAAAGAAAGTAAATTTTGAAAAAAATATAGAGTTTCCTACAATGATAGGTGAAATATGTGAAATATCTTTAGATCAAGAATTAAAATTTATAGATGAGTCTAATGTAGAAGGACATTTACTTTTAACAGGTAAATATAAGATGACAGAGGCTTCTAGATTAGAAGAGAATTTTAGTTATAAAATACCTTGTGAAATAGCATTAACAGAAAAAGTAGATTTAAATACTACTAATATAGAAATATCAGATTTTTATTATGAGATAGAAAATGAAAATACTCTTATTTGTCATGTTGAATTATCAATAGAAGGTTTAGAATTACTAGAAGAAGAACCTATATTAGAAAGAGAATGTGATGGAGATAAAATAGAGGAAAAAGAAATAGAAATTCCTAATATAGAAGAAGAAATTGTAGAAGAAAAAGTAGAAACAATTAACTCATTATTCTCTAATTTAGATGATGAAAATGATAAGTATGGGACTTTTATTGTTTATATGGTGAGACAGAATGAAACAATTAATTCTATAATGGAAAAGTATCATACAACAGTAGAAGAGTTAGAAAAGTATAATGATATAAAAGAAATAAACATAGGTACAAAATTAATAATACCAATAGTAAATGAATAATATATTAAAAGAAACAATAGAATATTTAAGAGATTATTATTTAGATTGGAATGATTATATAGAAAGATTTTCTTTTCCTAGAATGGACTATTATTATTTATTAATTAATATTAGTTCTTTTTATAAAATGATTGATTTATCTTTTAATAGATTAGTAGAATATGAAAAAGATGATAGTGAATTAAATCTATTTTATGTATTAATTAGTATGCCAAAAAAGATTAGTTTTGGTAATTCTATATATGATAATTTTAAGATAATAAAAGAAGCATTGGATTATAATGAATTAGTATTAGAAAAATATAAAGAAAATCAAGAAACTAATTAATCCAAATTCTAATAGTAATAGAAATACATTGAATTTAGTAGTTATAAATAAAAGTATTATTAATTGATAAAATATAATAATAGCAGTTATTAGTATTAAAGAAAGATAGAAGGCACTACTTCTTCTTTTTTGTTTACAAGTATTACATCTACAGAAAAGTTTATGTTTATTCATAAAATCACCTAGTATATTTTATTCATAAATTTATTTATTGATATTATAATTTTAGGTTGATATAATTATTTTAAGAAAAGAGGTATGATTATGGAACTTAAAGGAAGTAAAACAGAACAAAATTTAATGGCTGCATTTGCAGGAGAAAGTCAAGCTAGAAATAAGTATACTTATTTTGCTAGTAAAGCTAAAAAAGATGGTTATGAACAAATAGCTGCTATATTTGAAGAAACAGCAAATAATGAAAAAGAACATGCTAAAATGTGGTTTAAAGAATTAAATGGTGGAGAAGTACCAAGTACTATTGAAAACTTAAAAGCTGCAGCAGATGGTGAAAATTATGAATGGACTGATATGTATGAAACATTTGCTAAAGAAGCTGAAGAAGAAGGATTTATCGCAATTGCTAAGAAGTTTAGAATGGTTGGAGAAATCGAAAAGCACCATGAAGAAAGATATAGAAAATTAATTGAAAATATTGATGAAGGATTAGTATTTAGTAAAGATGGAGATAGAGTTTGGATCTGTAGAAATTGTGGACATATAGTTATTGGAAAAGAAGCTCCTAAAGTTTGTCCAGTATGTGCTCATCCACAAAGTTATTTTGAAATTAAAGCTGAAAATTATATGTAAAAAGAATTCTTATGAATTCTTTTTTTAGTTAAAGGCAATTTCTTCTACTAAATCTTTATCGTCTATTAAGATATATAAAAAGATTATTCCTGATAATAAGACTAAAGTAGATGCTAGTAGTGTTAGGTTATCTAATTTAGATTGTTTAGGAGTTTTGTCTTTATTAAAGAATGATTTTAAGGAATCAAATTCAAAGTATGAATAAACTAATATTAAAATTATAAATACAATTATATTTAATTCTCTATATGTTTTTTTAGATAAATTATTCTTATTTATAAAGTAATCTTTTTCATAAGAATTAGCTAAGAAAGACAAAAAAATAATTCCTAAATAAATTATCCATATATTATTTTCTATATCTATTTTTTTAAGTCTTTCTTCCATAGTAAAATATATTCTATTTAGGGAGTATGTATGTTATAATATGTATGAATTTGGGGTGAATTTATGAAGAAACATGAATTATTAGTACCTGCAGGTAATATGAATTGTTTACGTGAAGCTGTATACAATGGATGTGATGCAGTTTATTTAGCGTGTAAAAGTTTTGGAGCTAGAAAGTTTGCTAATAATTTTGATAATGATGAGATAATTGAAGCTATTAAGTTTTGTCATTTATATGGTGTTAAAGTATATGTAACTATGAATACTTTAATTAAAAATAATGAAGTAGAAGACTTTATTTCCCAAGCAAGATTTCTTCATAAGAATGGAGTAGATGCTTTAATAGTTCAAGACTTTGGTATGATTTGTTTATTAAGAGAAAAATTCCCTAACTTAGAAATTCATGCATCAACTCAAGCTAATATTTCATCTCAAGATGTTTGTAAATTATATTATGATTTAGGAGTAAAAAGAGTAGTATTCTCAAGAGAACTTAGTATAGATGAAATTGATAGTATCGATGTCCCAATAGAAAAAGAAGCTTTTATTCATGGGGCTTTATGTATCTCATATTCAGGATGTTGTTTAATGAGTAGTATGCTAGGTGGTAGAAGTGGAAATCGTGGAGAGTGTGCAGGATGTTGTAGATTACCTTATACACTAAAAAAAGATGATAAAGTAATTTCTAAAGATAAATATTTATTAAGTACTAAAGAATTAAACACATCTAGTAAAATAGATAGATTATTAGATAGTAGTATTTATAGTTTTAAAATAGAGGGTAGAATGAAAAGTCCATTATACGTGGGATTCATTACTAATTTTTATAGACATTTGATTGATAAAAAAGAATTTGATTTTAGTGAAGAAACTAATAAATTAAAGACTATATTTAATAGAGAGTTTACTGTTGGTAGAATGTTTAATGAAGAAGATTATAATTTTATGAATACTGAGTCACCTAACCACAAAGGATTAAATATAGGTGAAGTAATAGATATTACTAAAGATAAAATTAAGATTAAATTAAATAGTACTTTAAACCAATATGATGCAATTAGATTTGTTTCTGAAGATAAAGGATTTATAGTTAATTATTTATATGATGAAAAAGATAATTTAATTAGTAGTTCTAATGGTATATGTTTAGTAGATAATAAAGTAGATTTAAAAAATAAATGTTTAGTTTCTAAGACACAAGACTTTAAATTAGAAGAAGAATATTCTAGATTAGAAAATAAAAGAAAAGTAAATATTTTTATTAAAGTTAAAGCTATTATTGGTAAAGAATTATTTATAGAATTTAGTGATTCAACAAATACTATTTCTAAGAGTGGTAATATTGTTCAAGAAGCAAGAACTAAGGGAGTTAGTATTGATGATATAAAAAGACAATTATCTAAGTTAGGTAATACTCCTTTTACTTGTGATGATTTTGATATAGAAATGGATAATAATGTATTCATTCCTATTGGAGAATTAAATGAAATTAGAAGAGAACTTTCAGATAAGCTGATCGAGAAAAGACAATTAATTGAAACTGAGATTGTTGAAAATGATGTGACATTTGAAAAGGATGATTTAAATATTTCTTATGATAAGTGTTTTGTAGTTAGAAATAAATCTCAATTAGAAGAATGTTTAAAATATAATTCTAAGATATATGTAGT
>JAFZPS010000054.1 GCA_017550205.1 Bacilli bacterium
AAAAATGGCTGCCTCGGTTAGATTCGAACTAACGCATGTCAGAGTCAAAGTCTGATGCCTTACCACTTGGCTACGAGGCAATAACATAAAGTGGTGGAGAGAGATGGATTCGAACCATCGAACTCAATGAGAACAGATTTACAGTCTGTCGCGTTTAGCCTCTTCGCTACCTCTCCATAAAAAATGGTGCCGAAACCAGGACTTGAACCCGGAACCTACTGATTACAAGTCAGTTGCTCTACCAATTGAGCTATTTCGGCACATACAAATGGTGGGCGATACAGGACTCGAACCTGTGACCCCCTGCTTGTAAGGCAGGTGCTCTAACCAACTGAGCTAATCGCCCAAATTAGCCCACCACATCAGTTGACAGTATTAAATATACCAATTTATACGCCTTTTGTCAACTATATTTTCAAGTTTTTTTATTTTTTAGACATTTCTATTTCTTTATCATTAATCCATTCATCAAGTTTCTTAGATAACCCACTAAAACCCGTTTCAGTTTCTTTTATTGGTACATTCTTCTTACTCTTTTTAACAATACCATCTTTCTTTATACTTAGTTTTAATTTTTTATTAACTTCATCATACTCAATAACCTCAGCTTTTATTACTTCACCTATCTCAGCATAATCTGCAACATTTCTAACAAAACCATCTGAAATTTCTGAAATATGAATCAAACCAGTTACATTATCATCTACTAATAAAAAGATTCCATAATCTTCTACACCTGTAACTTTTCCCTTTACAATATCTCCAATTTTATATTTTTTCATATTAATACACCTGCTAAAATATTATACCACATATATTTAAATATGTTTACTAAATAGTATAATTAATGTTATAATTCTCTTGGTGAAAAAAATGGAAGCAAAAGATATTGAATTAAAAATTATCTCAATAATAGATAGAATAAAACCATTTATTATAAGTGATGGTGGAAATATTGAATTTGTAAAGTATGTTGACAATATAGTTTACGTTAAACTAGATGGAGCATGTAAAGACTGTGCATTTATTGACACTACACTAAAAGATGGTATAGAAGAAATTATGATAAGTGAAATACCTGAAGTAAAAGAAGTTAGAAATATAGATGAATAAAAATAGTATTAAAATGGTAATACTATTTTTTTTGTTAAATACTCATTCATTTTATTAATAACATTTTTTACAAATAATTCATATTCACTAGTACGTTTTACTATTCCTATTAATTCACTATTTTCTTTTTCATTTATAATAATCTGATCTAAATAGAAAAAATAATATGTAGGATACAATAATCTAACACCTACTAAATAATAATTAAATCTATTACTGTATTTATCTATTAAATCATATATATATTTAATATTGTAATTATTTTTAAAAAATAAATACTTAATATACTCTGAAAAATCTCTCTCTTTTATATCTTCTTTTATAATCATTTGACCATCAATAATAATAGAATGTTGTATATAAACATAATCATAATATGAATACTCTTTTAAATAAAATAAAGCAAGTTCCAACATAACTATATAATAATTTATACTTTCATCAATAATATGATACTTACCTTTTATTTTTCTATAATAATTAGTAATATAATCACTTTTAGTACTCCACAATTTAAACCAATCTAATTTCTTTAATCTATTTAATCTAATAGGGTTCAAAATATAGTATTCCATATATACCACCTATTTATTCTATGAAAAAAAAAGAAGGTTTATAACCTTCTTCTATTATCTTTTAAATACTACGTGTTCTTCTTGCTGTCTTTCTCCACCAAAAATCTTTTGCATCTCGTTATCTAACTCAGCTATTTCACGATCAACACTATCAGTATCATTAGCCATACTTGATATTTTTTTACGTCTATCTCCAATACTCTTATTGATAATATCAATTTCTTCTTCTTTGCTTTTAATAACGTTACTTAAATCATTATTTCTTGTATCACTAGCAACTATTTGTTCAATAAGCATATCTTTTAATTCTTGTTCTTTTCTAGCTTTTGTTTTTCTTCTTTCAGCAAGTTTCATTTCAACATCTGCTTCTTCACCAGCAATTGTTTCATCTATTCTTCTTACTTCTTCAATATTAGCACCTGCATTACCTGCTAATGTTTTTAATTCCTCAGTTACTTTATCTTTAGCACTTAATAATTCTTTTAATTCATTAATGCTAGCATTTTTTAATCTTTCTTTAACATCACTAGAAGCAATTATTACACCTTTATTTTCTGAAATTGTTAATCCACTTTCTTCACGAGGAGGAACAACTATTACTTCATCTCTTATTGGCTCTTCTTTATTCTCAGAAATTTCCACTGATCTCTTTGCTTGTGCAGCATATAATTTATTATATTTATCTAACTCAATCTTTTCACGAACTCGAGCTATTTCTTCATCTGTCATAGGAATATATTCATCATCATATTGAGGTTCTTCATAAACTGGAGCAGGTATAACTGCTTCAACTGGAGCTACCTCTACTGGAGCAGATATAACTGGTTCTGCTGGAGCCACCTCTACTGGTGCAGGTATAACTGGTTCTGCTGGAGTTACCTCTACTGGAGCAGGTATAACTGCTTCAACTGGAGCTACTTCAGAACTATTCTCAGGTTCTACAACAGGAGTTTCTTGTTTATTAATAAAATTATTTAATTTTTCATTAACAATACGATCAATTTCTGCCATATCAAGACCATTTTCTTCTTCTGCCTCTGTACTAGGTACCTCTGGAGTAACCAAAGCTTCATCAATAACTGCTTTAATATCACCTTCACCAAGAGATTTTTCATCGTTAATAGCATTTTCTATATTATTATTAACTTCTTCTTGATTATCATCTGCTATCTTTTGAACATCTAGATCTGAAACAATAGTCATATTATTAAACATATCAGCCATAGGTTGTTGTTTTATTTCACCTTCTCTTGTTATTCCATTAGAAGATAAACTATAATAAATACCCTCAGATTTAGCTTTTGCTTCTTTATACATCTTATCTATTAATCTAATTGCTCTCTTATCAACTAATTCCATTGGTTCATAAACAGCACCTAATATATTAATCTGTTCTTCTAATTTTGCGATATCAACTGCCTTTGCATTAATCACATTATTTTCAACAACATCTGCTTGAGGTACGCCTTTTTCTACTTCTTGATTAATTTCTTCTTTTAATTTAGCAATAGTCTCTTCTCTTTTAGCAATCATACCCATTAATTTATCATAATTTTGCCTAGTAATTTCTGTAGATGCTGGTTTATATCTAATAGAGTTAGCAGCTCTCTCCTTATTAACTTTAACTTGTGCTTCTGTATTTACTGCTTGTATATTGTCTTCTATAGCCATAATACAAACCTCCCTCTATGTTATTCTGATTTTGATAATTCACGTAATACGTCTTTTACTCTATTCCATTCCTCTTCATCATCTATTCCCATTAATTTAGGTTCACCTGATGAACGATCTACATTAGAAACATAAACTGTTACATTATCATTTTCATCTTTTTCATTTTTTGTATATATAACATACTCTTTTTTTGTGTCTTTAAATTCAAATGCCAATATTACTTCTACTTCTTCTACAGTTCCATCTTCTGCAACAATTGACATCATCTTTTTTTCATTTCCTTGGTTTTCCATAATAAATCCTCCCTTTATTATTCATACAATATAATTTTATCATAAATATAGATAAATACAAGTATTTATCTTACTTTTTTTAATAAAAACAGCTTACATCCATAGCTACAATAATCCTTTATATAATCATCTAAATTCTTTATATCATTAATCTTATTTGCACTCTTATTTGATGATTCATAAAAACCTTTTAATCTAACTTTTTCATATGCATAATCACCAAATATATAATCATAAGGATCAAAATAATCAGTTATTTTTTCTTCTAAAATAGAAGTATCAAGGCATTCTTGATCGTTTCTAATAACTTCATATGTTACACCATTAATTACTACTTTTTTCATACTTACACCTCATTATAATTATACCAATAAACTAATTTATAAGTCCAGCATAATAATTAGGTATTTCACCTTTAATAATATCAATAGCAATAATTTTTCTAATAGAAATTTTCTTTTTTTTAGATGATATCGGCATAGTAATTTGTTCACTAACACTTGCATTAAAATATATTTTTACAATAGCATTATTTATACCATATTCACTTACATCAATATCTATATTAGAATTTAATCCACTACTAAATAATAACTTAATAGGAATAGTAGGACCTACATTAGCAAATAAAGTAGATCCTCGAATAGAACCAATACTAATATCACATAAAATACCATTTTTAATTTTTCTAAATCTACCATTTTTTATTCTATTAGGAATAAAACTATCATCTAATTCACCATCATCTATATTAATTAATTCTTTCTGAATTCTTTTATCTATTATATCTTCTAATTCATTTAATTTAGAAGAATTATAAAAATCAAAACTTATATTATTCTTTTTCATTTCATCATTAATTACTTTAGTAATAATATTATTCACTAATCTTTCAACTTCTACATTAACATATGGTAATAATATTGAATTAATCCTTAAATCAATTAAGTATATACAAAAAAAAGATATTACAAAAACAAATACTAAAGAAAAGAATATCTTAGTAAAATAAGACTTTAATCTTTTTTTACTAATATTACATCTTCTCCTATTTTTGTAATATCATCCCAATATATTTTTGTATCACTATCTCTATTTAAAGAAAAAATATTTCTACTTTGTTCTATTAATAAGCTTTCAACTGTACCATTTTCTCTTATATCAGCATCTATTATATTTCCCATATTTCTACCTGTGGAAACATTTATTATTTTTTTTGTTTGTAACTCAGACATTCTCATAATATCACCTATTAAATATTATGATTAAAAACTATTTTAAGACCTTTTTTAATTGTTTTATTGCCTTCTTCTCAAGTCTTGATACTTGTGCCTGACTAATAGATAATTCTCTAGCTATTTCCATTTGTGATTTACCTATTATAAATCTTTCATCAAGTATATACTTTTCTCTTATTTCTAAATTATCAATAGCATTTTCTAAAGCTAATCTATTAGATAAATCTATACTGCCTCTTTTATCTTCTATTTGATCATATAAATAGATTGTATCCCCTCCATCATTATATATAGCTTCATACATACTAATAGGATCTTTAAAAGCAAGTAATGCATTACTAATATCAAAGTCACTAATATCCAAACTAGTAGATATAACATCAACACTAGGTTCAATACCATTTTCTAAATAATAATCTTCTTTAAATTTTAATACTTTATAAGCTATATCTTTTAAAGATCTACTAATTCTAATACTATTATTATCCCTAATATATCTTTTTATTTCTCCTAGTATCATAGGTACTGCATAAGTAGAAAATTTAACATTATAACTTAAATCAAAATTATCAATTGCTTTTATTAATCCTACACAACCTATTTGAAATAAATCATCTAAATTATCACTCTTATTATAAAACTTCTTTAATACAGATAATACTAATCTTAAATTACCATTAATTAAACTTTCTCTAGAAGATTCATCTCCACTTTTATACTTAATAAATAATTCATTCATTTCTTTAGAACTTAAACTAACTAAATCATTAGTCTTAATCCCACTAATATCTACTTTATATTTTCCCATAAATTCCTCCTATATATTTATGGTAAAAAAAAAGAGATTTTATTCTCTTTCTAGAAAATCCGCTCCTTTATGAGGTTCTTCTCTTAATAAATCATTATAATCTTGTTGTCTTAAAGCTTCATATATAACTATAGCTACACTATTAGATACATTTAGAGCTCTAACTTTATCAGTCATAGGTATTCTCATACAATGATCTAAATCATCTTTTAATATCTCTTTAGGAATACCTGTTGATTCTTTTCCAAATATAAAATATAACTCTTGATTATCTTTATTACTATAATCAAAACTAGTATGAGGTTTATGACCATATCTAGTAAAGTAATAATAAATACCTTTATTTTTACTTTTAAAATCTTCCCAATTTTCATAAACATAATACTCTAATTTATCTATATAATTTACTCCACTTCTTTTTAAATGAGCATCATCAATCTCAAAGCCTAATGGTTTAATTAAATGTAACTTTGTATCAGTAGCTACACATGTTCTCATAATATTACCTGTATTTTGTGGAATCTCAGGTTCAAATAATACTATATTATTCATATTTCCTCCATTGTAAAAGGAGATTACTCTCCTATTTCACTAAGTTCTAAAAAATGTTTAA
>JAFZPS010000055.1 GCA_017550205.1 Bacilli bacterium
CTAGAATCTAGATTAGATAACTTAGTATATAGAATTGGTTTTGCTTCAACAAGACGTGCTGCTAGACAATTAGTTAACCACGGACACGTAACTGTAAATGGAAAGAAAGTTGATATTCCATCATACAGAGTTAAAGTTGGAGACGTTATCTCATTAAAAGATAAAGATAAGAGCTTAAAAGTAGTAACTGAAAGTTTATCTAAAATAACTAAGAGAGTTGAATTCATTAATTATGATGAAAACAAATTAGAAGCTACTTATGTAAGATTACCTGAAAGAAATGAGCTTAATGCTGATATTAATGAAGCATTAATCGTTGAATTCTATAATAAGTAAAAGAAGATTAAATCTTCTTTTTTTATTTTACTATTGACCGACCGACCGACCTATGATATAATTAAACGTATATAAAGGAGGAATATAGTATGAAAGATAAGAATTGGTTAAAAGAACAAAGAATTAAATATAACCTAACTCAAGCAGATCTTGCAGAAAAAATTAATTTATCTAAAGCAACAATTGAAAATATTGAACAAGGCAAAAGAATGGGTGACGAAACAACTTGGAACAAAATAGAAACATTTTTCAAAAACAATAAAAGTTCAAATAACACAATTAATAGTAAATTTCTAAAAGCAATTAAAAATCAAGATTATTATGAAAACTTTATCACAAGAAGCATTAAATCTTCTAATGCTATCGAAGGAAACACCTTATCTTATGCCGAAACATATTCAATAGTCTTTAATTATAACTCTCTACCATTGACTAATGTTAAACCTAGAGAATTATATGAAGCAATTAATTTAAAATATGCTCTTTCTTATTCACTAGCAAATCTAAATAAATTTGATAACGGTTTAATCATAAACATTGGCAATACAATAAATAAAAATATAAAAGACACAGTTGGCTATAGAAAAGTAACTAATTACATTAAAGGAGCGGACTTTGTCCCTCCAAAACCTGAAATGGTACCTTCACAAATGAGTGAATTAATATATCAATATAACAACAGTGATTTAGATAATATTGAAAAAATAGCAAATTTTCATATTCAATTTGAACATATTCATCCTTTTGAAGATGGTAATGGCAGAACAGGAAGAGTATTAATTAATCATCAATTACTTATGAATAATGAAATACCAATTGTGATTCCTGAAGAAAGAAGAACTGAATACTTCAATTATTTACAAAACTATGATGTGAATGGTTTTACAAGAATGATAAAAGAACTACAACAAGATGAATTAAATAAAATGAAAGAATACCAAAAAAAAGAAGATTAAATCTTCTTTTTTTATATATCAAATACCAAATACTCAGAATTTTTAATATTTCTCTCAAATAAATTACCTTTTAATTCTTTATTTTCTAATAATAACTTAAGTGCTTTAACAGGAGCACTATGAGTAACTATAAGAATATTAGTATCAGATGGATATTTATTCTTAACATATTCAAGAAAATCTCTACATCTATCAATAACACTTCTAACAGGCTCTACTCCAAGATCATTACTATTTAAATCATAATCCCAGTATTTTGAAATATCATATGTATCTCTTTTCTTACCTTCAAGTTCACCTAAGTCTCTCTCAATTAATCTATCATCCTTAATCATTTCGCATTTATCACCAATAAGTATAAAAGCAGTTTCAACGCATCTAACAAGCGGAGATGTATAACAATAATCAAAATTAATACCTTTAAGTTTTTCTCTTAACTTCAAAGAATCTCTTCTACCTGTATCATTAAGTAAATTATTTCTTAGACCCTGCATAATATTATTAAAATTATCTTCAGTTTGAGCATGTCTAACTAATACTATTTTCATATAATCACCAATTAAATTATACCATAAAAAATAGATGTCTCAGGACATCTATTTATATATACCTACAAAATACTTTTTCTTACCTCTTCTAACTACTAAATATTTAGAATCAATACAAGTATCCTTAGTAACAATAAATTCTAAATCAGTAACCTTATCTCCATTTAAAGTAATACTTCCATTACTTATAAACTCACGAGCTTCTCTTTTACTAGAGCAAACTCCAGATTCAACTAATAAATCTACTATGTTTAAATCACTACTAATCTCAAATGGAACAAGTCCTTTAAAAGCTTCCTCTACTTCTTTAGAAGTGAAACTTTTAATATCTCCACTAAATAATGATTCAGTAATTTTTAAAGCTCTTTCATACTCTTCTTCACCATGTAAATCTACTACTATTTCTTTTGCTAAAGTCTTTTGAGCAATTCTTAATTCTGGTTCCTTATTATGTTTTTCCATTATTTCTTCTATTTCTTCTTTAGTAAGGAATGTAAATACTTTTAAGAACTCATATACTTTATCATCTGTAGTATTAATAAAATATTGATATAAAGCATAAGGTGAAGTTTTATTCTTATCTAACCAAACTGCATTACCTTCACTCTTACCTATCTTTTTACCAGTTGAATCCAATATTAAAGGCATAGTAAATGCATTTACTTGTTTGCCAAGTTTCTTATTAATTAGTTCTACACCAGTAGTAATATTACCCCATTGATCACTTCCTGCACATTGTAATGTAACATTCTTAGTTTCATTTAAATATAAGTAATCATAACCTTGCATTAATGTATAAGCAAATTCTGCAAAAGTAATACCACTTTCTAATCTTCTAGAAATAATATCTTTATTTAACATATAGTTAACATTAATATATTTACCAGTATCTCTTAAGAAATCAATCCAACTAATATCTTTAAACCAATCATAGTTATTAACTATTTCTACATTACCTTCAAAAATATCAGATACTTGTTTCTTAATACAATTAAAGTATCCATCAAGTGTCTCTTTAGAAATTATTTCTCTTTCAGCAGTAGGTCTAGGATCACCAATAAGTCCTGTAGCACCACCAACCAATAGTATTGGATGATGTCCATACTTAGCTAATCTCTTAGCAGTAATTAAACTAGAATAATGTCCTACTGTTAATGAATCAGCTGTAGGATCAGTTCCCCAATAGAAAGTAATTGGTTCTCCATTTAATACTTTCTCAATATCCTCACTAGCTACATCCTTAATTAAACCTCTGTACATTAAATCTTCAAAACATGTCATAATTTTTTCCTCCTTCAATAAAAAAACGCGAAATAATCTATCCTAAGGACGAATTATTCGCGGTACCACCTTAATTCATGTAAACATGCACTCAAAACTATAACGCAGTTAACGATGTTTTCTAGAAAGTTGTATTTCATAAAATAATA